>NZ_JAHEBC010000305.1 GCF_024642405.1 Algoriphagus sp.
ACTTTGAAGTGGATGCACCTTCGGGCATGCCTCTTCTTTGGGTAATCCGCGAACAATGTAATTTGACAGGAACTAAGTTTGGATGCGGTATAGCCCAATGCGGCGCCTGTACGGTTCATTTGGATGGCAAACCCGTTCGCTCCTGCATTACTCCAGCCACTTCCGCCGAAGGCAAAGAAATCACTACCATAGAAGGGATCGCCACTGACAAAAATACACTTCATGTGGTCCAAAAAGCTTGGATCGAAGAACAAACCCCTCAATGCGGATATTGCCAATCCGGACAAATCATGTCGGCAGTTGCCCTACTAAATGAAAACCCTTCTCCTTCTGATGAAGAAATCGATCAGGCAATGTCTGGGAATATCTGTCGCTGTGGGATGTATAGCAGAATCAAATCTGCAATAAAGCGAGCTTCAGCAAATCTTCAATCATCTTCCACTCCCGAAACTTTATAACGATGAAAAAATGGACTAGAAGAGCTTTTATAAGCGCGGGAGTTTTAGCTGGAGGTACGGTGGTAATAGGAATTGCTATCAGACCTGGAAACAGATCTTCCAAAGTGGCGGGATTGATCGCTGAAGAAGGTGAAACTGTCATGAATATTTGGCTAAAAATCTCACCTGACAATACCGTTACAGCCATCATTCCCCATGCAGAAATGGGACAGGGGGTACATACTACTTTGGCGATGATGCTTGCTGATGAAATGGATGCAGATTGGTCAAAAGTTAAATTTTTGGAAGCTCCTGCTGACAAAGAATACGCAAACTTCACTTTGCTCAAGGGCTTTATAGCTGGAAATGCTGATTTCCCAAAATTTTTGGAAGAATCTATAAACGGAGTATTTCTTACGGCAGTTAAATCCTTGAATTTTCAGATTACGGGTGGATCTGCCTCCGTGAGATTTACCGGTCAGCAGGCAATGCGAATAGCCGGCGCAGCTGCGAAGTCTATGCTTCTTCAAGCAGCCGCTGAAACATGGAAGGTTCCAGTAGAAGAACTCAAAGCACAAAACAGTATCATCACTCATGCAACCAGTAAGAAAACAGCCACATACGCAGAGTTGGCGACTGCTGCAGCAAAAATCAAAAAACCTTCCCATCCCAAGCTAAAATCTCAGAATGAGTTTACCATCATGGGCACTTCCAGGCCAAGGTTTGATATTCCTGGAAAGGTTACTGGAGAAGCCCAATTCGGGATCGATGTGGTAGTTCCTAAAATGAAATATGCCACCATCAAATCATCTCCTGTTTTTGGGGCCAAGGTAAAATCAGTAGATACCTCCACAAACCAAAATGGAGTTCATAAAGTATTGAATTTAGGAAATGCAGTGGCAGTAGTGGCAGATGGATATTGGCAAGCGAAAACTTCTCTTGATCAACTTCTCATTGAATTTGAGTCTACTGAAAATGACCGGATTAATCAGGAAGATATTATTTCAGGCTATAGAAAAGCAATGGATAAAGCTCGGGAAGAAGGAAAGTTAGATAAGCATTATAAGGAAGGAAATGCTTTAGCAGAATTGGAAAAGGCAGAAATTCTTATCGAAGCAGAATATCAACTTCCATTTTTAGCACATGCTACGATGGAGCCCATGAACTGTACTGCTTGGGTCCATGATGGGAAATGTGAAATATGGTGCGGTAGCCAAAATCCCCTGGGAGTAAGAGCAGAAATAGCTGACTTACTTGAGTTAGATCTAGAAAATGTAACGGTACATAATCAATTACTTGGAGGTGGCTTTGGCAGGCGCTCTGAAACTGATGTGATGAAGCAGGCAGTTTTGATTGCCAAAGAAGTAGACTTTCCTGTGAAATTAATCTGGTCTAGAGAAGAAGATACTCAACATGACGTGTATCGTGAGGCAACTGTCAGTCGGATGAAAGCCGCTTTGGATAAATCCGGAAATCCAATCGCTTATGACCATCAATTTATTTTCAAACATCATCCACCTGAAGCTGCCGATATTCCCTACCAAATTCCAAATCAATTAATTCAATATTCAAGTCCGCCTTCACATGTTCCCTGGGGAAACTGGAGAAGTGTGGATCATTCGACACATGGCTTTTTGACTGAGTCATTTATAGATGAATTGGCTTTTGCAGCAAAACAGGATCCTCTTATTTTTCGAAAAAATTTGAGTAAGGATAATTCGAGATTCCAGGCAGTTTTAGATTTAGTTAAGGAAAAGTCCAACTGGGGAAGCACTCTTCCAGCAAACTGGGGACGTGGAATTGCGATCGCCCAATCCTTTGGGACAATAGTGGCCGAAGTTGCAGAGGTGGAAGTTGGCGTAGATGGGAAAGTTAAAGTTCATCGGGTGGTTTGTGCAGCGGATGCTGGTTTTGCAGTTCATCCAGATGGATTTATTGCACAGATGGAAAGTGGGATTATTTATGGTTTGGCGGCTGCCTTAACTGGAGAGATCACAATAGAGAACGGCGCTGTTCAGCAAAGTAATTTTCATAATTATCCAGTGACGAGGATGAATGAGGCTCCCAAAATTGAAACGCATATTATCAACTCTGGAAATGCTCCTGGAGGGGCTGGGGAACCAAGTACTCCCGTGATTGCTCCGGCAGTTACCAATGCCATTTTCAACGCAACGGGAATTCGCATTCGACAATTACCAATTATAAAAAATGATTTGAGACCATCAATCCAGCAAACTTCGTAAGTCAACTCTCTTATCCTCAGGATTTAATTTCTTAGATTAGGGTAAACCTAAATAATAGAACTATGGGAATGTTTTGGGATTTGATCCAGCAAAGTGAAATCGAGGAACAAAAAGAAAAAGCTGTTTCCCTGGAACAGCGAGTATTGTATTTGGAGGAAGAGCTTGAAAAGACAAGACTTCTATTGATAAAAACGCTGCACTTACTCGAAAGAGAACTTGGAAAGGATATTGATGGGGATGGGAAAGTTGGATAATACTCTTTTTATTTTTCAGTACAATTACAATTTATTCGACAATCAATTTTAGATGATCTCATTTTTTAAAAAAATCCGCCAATGCCTTTTTAATCAAAATCCGTTTGCCAAAAATTTAGCTTATGCTTTTGGAGAATTTGCCTTGACGATAATAGGTGTTCTGCATGCCATTAAAGTGAAAACCCGGCATCTAATCCGCCAGAATCAAAAACAAGAACAACAGCTATTGACGCAGTTAAAGATCGAATTTCAATCCAGCCCTGCACCTAAAATGACCAGTTTAACTAAAAATAATTAATATGAAAAAGAACGGATTGATTGTTATGGGTTTGGTAGTAATTACCATACTTATGACATCCATTGCACCGAAGTCAAACATAAGATTTTGGGGGGCAAATGGTCATAGAATTACTGGCCAAATCGGAGAACTTAACCTAACCCAAGACGCTCTTAAGAAAGTTCGGGAAATCAGCAAAGGTCATAGTTTTGCCTATCTGGCCACTTGGCCCGATGAAGTTAGATCAGATAAGAAATGGGATTTTATGAAGAATTTACATTTTCTCTCAGTTGATGATACTGAAACATTAGAGAATGTGCTAGCTAAAACTAAAAAAGATACATTCCCAACCAATGTAGTAGAAGCCATACATTTTTTCAAGGGCATCCTTTTAAAGGATGTCAATAAGAGAAATGCCTTTGAAAAAATGATTAATAAAGATACCGCATCCTTTCATGGCTTAGACTCTATTGAGGAGATCGCATTGGCATACCTCATTCATTTTGTTGGTGATGTTCATCAACCTATGCACGTCGGCCGTACCTATGATTTAGGCGGAAATAAAGTGGCTGTAGAATTTTTTGGAGAGCATTCTAATCTCCATTCTGTTTGGGATGAGGGAATAATAGAACAACAAGATCTGAGTTTTTCGGAGTATAGCCAATTTCTGAATCATGCTCCTGCTGACAGTATCAACAAATGGCAAAACCATAATCCAGATGAGTGGGCACAGGAATCAATCGATATTAGATTGAAAATATATCAGCAAACTTATTTTAAAACAGATTTCACCTCAGGTTTACCAGTGCTTAGTTACGAATACCCTTTTGCAATGAAACCAATCTTAGATGAAAGGCTCTTGAAAGGTGGTATCAGACTCGCTGGTACTATCAATCAAATATTTAAATAATAGCTCGTACGGACATCTCAAATAAATAATTAGAACCTTGGGTAATCCTGCTGAGATTTTTTAAGTTGATAAAAGAAAGTAGCAAGATTAAACTAGGTTAGATCTAGTCCATAAAACCAAGTGGAGAATTCCCTCCAAGATTCCAAGTTATGGAAAGTGAAACAAGAAATGTGGTAACACAGGAAGAGTACCAATACAATCAGAAAAGCTACTACTCCAAAAAGCAAAGAAGGCAATCAATTAGATTGCCTTTCTCTGGTGTAAAAACTCATTTAATTTGATGTTATTTCCTAAAAACTTTTAATTTTTTCCATTCTTAAAACTCTTATCCGGATATGCAGGAGCTTGAGGGACAGGTCGCGGATCTGACTTGATCAATTCTTTTAAGTGTTCTATTGCTGCTTCCAACTGCGCATCTTTTCCCTCGAAAGTCGCCTTTGGTAAATTTATCACCTCGATATCTGGAATAAACCCAACCCCTTCGATTAGCCATTCACCTTCTGCTCCATAAACCCCATTCATTGGAGCTCTTGCAATCCCATTAT
>NZ_JAHEBC010000306.1 GCF_024642405.1 Algoriphagus sp.
CTGAGTTTATCGATCGATCGCTGATCGGTCAGGTAAAGCGATTTGGTGAGTATTATGAGGATTTTTCCACCATTCCCATGGATGTCAACGAAGATGGGAAAATGGATTTTATCACAGGAGGTTGGTTTGAAGGAACCTTGATCTGGAAAGAAAACCCGGGAGATGGATCTGAATGGCCCGTACATGAAATCGCTAAAACCGGTAATATTGAAACCACTCGGAGTTGGGATATAGATGATGATGGAGTCTTGGAGATTTTTCCTAACACGCCAAGAAAACCACTGGCCTTTTACAAAAAAACCAGTGCAGATCAATTCGAAAAGTATCCCGTAGCGGACATGCATGGACATGGACTTGGTTTGGGCGATATCAATGGAGATGGCAGAAAAGATCTGGTAATTTCTGAAGGATGGCTGGAAGCTCCTTCGGATCTAAAAACCGATACTTGGACCTTGCATGAAGATTTCAACTTGGGTGATGCAAGTATCCCTATGATCATAGCAGATGTAAATGCAGATGGCTTAAATGATATTATTGTTGGACAAGCACATTCCTTTGGCTTGTATTGGTTGGAACAGCAAAAGTCTGATAATTCTATCAGCTTTTTGAAACATGATATTGATCCTTACCAATCTCAATACCATACGATGGAGTGGGTGGATATTGATAATGATGGAAAAAATGAATTAGTAACAGGAAAGCGCTACCGCGCTCATAATGGCAGAGATCCAGGAGGTAAGGATTATGTGGGATTGTACTATTTCAAATGGAATGGAGAATCTTTTAGCAAGAATATCATCAGTTATGGTCCTGCAGGAGATGGTAAAGGTAGCGGATTGTATTTTTCTGTTGCAGACCTAAATGGAGACGGTTGGAAGGATATCGCAGTGGCTGGAAAGGATGGCTTGGTAGTATTCCATAATTTGGGACAGGGGAAATAGTAAAGAGGAATTACTTTTTTAATCTTATCTATTAGAAAGCTTAGCTTAATTCTAAAGACTATGCTTTTCCAAAGCATTTTTGACGCTCGATCCCACCTTTCTATCCATATCCATTTGAAATTGATCTTTGAGTGAAATTTCATCCGGATAATTAGTTGGATTCAAGCTATCGCCAGATACAAGGCATTTAAAAAGGGATATGGTAAAATGTATTTGTTGAGGTAGGGGGAGATAAAAAATAAAGATTATCAAAGATGAATATACTTGACCTATTTGGGTTAATTGCAACGCTAAAAGTGTATAAATAGGTTTGTCGAGAGCTTTGGTAAAAATGTTAAATTAAAAGAAGTAGTATATGGAAAATGTGGAAATACCAAATAATAAAATTGAAATCAATACTATTACTTCAAGTACCGAATCAAGACAGAAGTTTTTAAATTCATTAAATTAAGAGTACAGTAATAAAATGAGATAGAAACTCTAGACTCTGTTATTAGTAATAATTTTAACATTTTAAGATTAAACAATGGTATTTGAAAATTCTGATTTTATGTCAATTTTTCCTCTTAGAGTAACTTTTCTAAAGATTATTTTTCTTATCCTCTTATCTAACAGTCAAGTCGCATTTGCACAGAAAAATACCATAACATCAACCGGTCCGGGTGGAGGTACCATTGAGATATCACCAATTGGATTGAGATTGACCATGGATGATTTTTTTCAGAGGTTTACACGCACCATTACAGAGTCTTCAGACAGTATTATGAGGCTTTCTCAGGACAACTCAATTGATAAGGAAGCCTTAATCTGGAAAATAAACTCCATTCCTGTCGCGCAGAGCTCGATATTCAGTCGGGATCCTTTTCTCGCTTATATTGATATAGCAGTATTTACATATCAAATGAAACTATATTTTGAAAAGGGGGCTGGTAAAGAATTGTTTGGGGAATTTCAATTCATTGCCATAGGAACTTTGGATTTGCTCTGGAATGATTTGCTCACAATAGGCCGGGAATTGGTACCAGATGGAGATATTTCTGATGGTACTAAACTAGTTATGGATTTTGCAGAAGAGAACCCAATCTCGAGTTCCTATTTTGTCAGAAAATCCACAATACCTCTATTGACTGAAATTCAGGATCTCGAAAAAGTGACTTTTAAAGGACTTGCAAAAGACATGTCGGAAAGTCTTGATGATTTGACTTCACATATTAATAGTTATATGGAGATCCTTCCAAAGCAGGTACGCTGGCAAACCGAATATTTACTAAGTAATGTTTTGACCAACCCAGATTTAAATCAACGATTTGACTCACTTTCCAGCCTGTTTGATAGAATGGTAATTCTAGCAGAATCGACTCCCGAAATAATAGACAACCAACGAACTGCTGCATTTGTGGACATTAAAGGTGAGCGAATCGCAGTATTGGAGGCGATTCGTCAAGAGCGAAGTATTATTTTAGACGAAATAAGAAAGGAAAGATCGATAGTGCTCGCAGAATTAAATGAACAAATAACCTATCAAAGGGAAGCAAGTTTTCTGGAACTAAATGCATTGACTAACCAAAGCATTGAATTAGGTTTTAAAAATCTTGAAAATCTTGTTGATAAAATCTTTTGGAGAACTGTAGTATTAACTTCGATTTTATTGATAATCACAATTATTGGATTCATCGTTTACAAGAAGATTTAAGAGACTTTTTGAGTAAAAATCAATAAATCAATACAAAGGATTTTTACAATTTTTGGTTAGGTTAAAATTAAGAAAAACCTTAGCAAAAAAATACCTTCAGTGAATTATCATATTTAATTATTAGTATTTAACCTTGATTGACAGGTAATAAATAGAAGAACATATCAATATTCGAATGCTATTCTGAGAACTTGAAGTGAAAATCGAAGCTCTTTTCTAGCACTTGTACGCATCGATACCAATAAATAGCCTGTGATAAACTTAGATGTTATTATTAGATTCTTTTAGGTTCTTAACTTAAAATAATTCGCATTATTTTATTAGAAATATGGTCAAATCAAGGCTCATTTCTAAGGAATTACCGATCACAACTCGCTTGATACATTAAGTTGTAAAAAATGTTTTTTTGGTCATTTACATTATTAAACAAGGCCCAACTTTTTTTCAAAATGGATTGAAAATTTATCAATTAAGAAACAAGAAACCGCTAAAATCTAATTAATGTTATAATTTTCAATCTCTATTCACCGGAGTAACCATCACTCTTTTTTTCATCTTAAATCTAAAAATATAACAAGTAAACTAACTTTAAAATACTTAAAAAAGCATTTTAAATTATATAAAAAGCTACTAAATATTTGAGTAATATGTGTATTTATATTAAATTGAAACATAAGTATTTTCAACTAAACGTTTTTACTCATGAAAAATTTTTCATTAATATTCTCAATTGCACTCCTTTTGATCATATCAGGATGCGAAATGTCAAGTGAGGTTGATAAACCAACCGACCCCACACTGAAAATCACAAATATTTTAAACACCGTTGATTTGGACGGTAATATGAAACAGGTAAAAGTCCAACCCAACTTCGCAGATGGTAAGGCTACAAATAGCAATGCGAGAAAAGGCGATGGAACCGTTTCAATTAATGGTCATATGGATTGGTACCCAAATGATTCAGATAATACTTGGAAAAAATCTTTGAATGCCATTAACGGAGATGCTACTTCTGGAAAAGGACAAGTTGAAGTGAAATCAAATTTTTGGGGCGACGTCCATGGAAGTGTAATGTGTGCCTATTCAGAAGGAAATGAAGCAGTTGTTGCTATGTACATTACCCAAGCACCAGATGAGATGAATGTCTGGTATAATGAAGGAAGCATCGTTTGGTTTCGTTTGACTGATAATGGAGAAGGGAAAAATGCGCCAGCTGATCAACATTACAATACCATTTGGTATTATCCTGGAAATTTTGAAACCATTGAAGAAGCACAGGATTTTCTTATGGATTATACTTGTGAAGATTTATTTTGGTATGGCTGGGGAACTCCTAAAGATATAGAAGAAGGAAATTTCCAAATAAGATAAATCCAATTATATTAAATTCTTATTACAAAAAAGGTGTAGAAATTTCTACACCTTTTTTTTATTACCCACTAGGGCTTTATGCGACTATGTTCCTTCAATTTTAAAATTGACCAGAAAACCTACCAATGTCCAAAGTTTTTCATTTTCACTTCTTTGATTGGAGGAGCTTAATTGAAAATATTTATCAGATTTGATTATAGTGAAACCAATCCTTATTAAAATTAGATTTTTGGCGCATCTCCTAGATTTAAACGATTTATTTGAGCTGCAAAAAATGATTTTCCTCTTCTTCATTGAAGTGGACATACATCAGAAATTTTAGCATGGAAAATATGTTTGGTTTTTGAAATCAGATCACAAAATATAGTTTGAGAAAGAAAATCAATTGATAATCAATCATTACCGAAACAGTGTTTCATTATAAGATATTTAATGAATTTTGCTTCAACCGGTATGAAATTAAAACTACTACAAATACGCCAAATAGGTCATTTAAAAGTGGCAAGTACTAAATGATTATTATTTTAGTAAGAAATATTGGCCAGCAAAGATCGCTGAACATTTTTCAAATCAATCATCAATACATATGAAAGAATTAAAACTCATGCTTACCATAGAAGAAACGGATCTTATTTTGGAAGC
>NZ_JAHEBC010000307.1 GCF_024642405.1 Algoriphagus sp.
GACTTGGCTACATAAAGAACCTAGAAGATATAGAAAAGGCTGTAGTGGCAGTTCAGGAAAATGTTCCAATTCGGATCAAAGACATAGCAGTAGTTTCCTTAGGTCCTGCAAACAGAAGAGGGGTTTTGGACAAAGACGGAGCTGAAGTAGTTGGAGGTGTGGTGGTTGCCAGATATGGGGCAAATCCTTTGGCCGTAATCAATGAAGTAAAAGATAAAATTAATGAAATCAGTCCTGGCCTGCCTAAAAAAACATTAGCTAATGGTACAGAAAGCCAACTGACACTTGTTCCTTTTTACGATCGTTCTCAATTGATTTCTGAGACATTAGGAACATTGGAAGAAGCATTAACCTTAGAACTTTTAATTACCATTTTAGTGGTAATAGTAATGGTTTACAATCTTAGAGCCTCTCTTCTGATTTCTAGCTTATTACCTATTTCTGTTCTGATGGTTTTTATAGCCATGAGATACTTTGGGGTTGATGCTAATATTGTTGCATTATCAGGGATTGCAATTGCAATCGGGACGATGGTAGATCTAGGAATTATTCTCTCCGAAAATATTATTAAGCACATAGATGAAGCACCTGAAGATCAAAAGCTAATCGACACCATTTTCAAAGGTTCCTCTGAAGTAGCAACAGCAATCCTCACAGCCGTCTCTACAACGATTGTTTCTTTCATTCCTGTTTTCACATTGGAAGCAGCGGAAGGTAAACTATTCGGACCACTGGCATTTACTAAGACATTTGCCTTGGTAGCAGCTTTGATTGTTTCACTTTTGATTCTTCCTAGTCTCGCTCATTTCTTCTTTGGGTTGAACCTGAAAAAGTCAAAATTTAATAAGTATCTCCCCTATCTTATTATCCTTCTTGGAATTTCAGGATGGGTTTATGGCTTTTCTTGGGCTGGAATCATGCTCATCCTATTCGGGGCTCTAAGCATTTCAAAAAGCTATTTAACCTCATCTTCGATACGTTTAGGTAAAAGGGCACAGCGACTTATTGAAAATGCTGAACTTTATTTAGTGGTTATTGGGGTTATTTGGTTGCTGGCAAAGTACTGGTTGCCCCTTGGACCTGCAGAGAGCCTATCCACCAATTTCTTCTTCGTTGCATTGCTTGTAGGGTTGATTTTAGGAGCATTCGCGCTATTGGAATATTTTTATAAGCATATTCTTGGATGGTGTCTTGACCACAAAAAGGCTTTTTTAATCATACCCGCAATTTTGATCCTTCTAGGCGGGTGTATTTGGTTAGGTGTAAATAGTTTGTTTGGATTCATCCCAAAAAGTTTTGATCAGATCGGAGTTAATATCCGACCGACCAAAGTTTGGTCTTCTTTAACTCATACATTTCCGGGAATAGGTAAAGAGTTTATGCCTTCCTTAGATGAAGGTAGTTTCTTGTTGATGCCAACTTCCATGCCCCACTCAGGAATTGAATTCAATGGAAAGGTTGTTTCACAACTTGATATGATGCTAACTAATATTCCAGAGGTGGAATTGACCGTTGGAAAGCTTGGAAGAGTCGAATCTGCATTAGATCCTGCTCCAATTTCCATGTATGAGAATATCATCAATTATAAACCTGAATATATTCTTGATTTGGATGGTTATCGACAACGATTCAAAACAGATGATAACAATCGATTTATTTTGAATTCAGGTGATACTCTGACGAATGAAGAAGCTATCATTCAAGGAGTAAAAAGGACAGAATTGATACCTGATGAAGATGGTCTTTACTTTCGCAATTGGAGAAATGGAATTTCTTCTCCAGATGATATTTGGAATGAAATCCTAAAAGTCACCAAAATCCCAGGTGTCACATCCGCTCCAAAATTGCAACCTATTGAAACTCGGCTTGTCATGCTTCAAACTGGTATGAGAGCCCCCATGGGAATTAAAGTATATGGATCTGATTTAGAAACTATTGAAGAGTTTGGTTTAAAGCTTGAAAACATATTAAAGGAGGTTCCAAGCGTGAAAGCTGAAGCTGCTTTTGCAGACCGTATTGTTGGTAAACCTTACCTCCATCTGAACATAAACAGAGATGAAATTGCCAGATACGGATTGAGTATTGAAGATATTCAGCAAACTATTGAAACCGCAATAGGTGGAATGAATATCACCAATACGGTTGAGGGAAGAGAAAGATTTCCTGTCCGTGTTCGCTACCCAAGAGAATTGAGAGATGACCCTGAATCACTTGGCAAAATTTTGATTTCAACCCCGACTGGAGCCCAAATACCATTGGTTCAGCTGGTAGATTTTGAATACAAAAGGGGACCTCAAGCTATCAAGAGTGAAAATACATTTTTGGTCGGTTATGTATTATTTGACAAACGAGATGGCTTTTCCGAAGTAACGGTGGTGAATGATGCCCAAAGAATGATTCAGGAAAGAATTGATACTGGGGAATTGTTGGTGCCAGCCGGGATTAATTTCAAGTTTTCTGGGAGTTACGAAAACCAGGTAAGGGCAGAAAAAAGACTGAGTATCATCGTTCCTGTCGTTTTGGGATTGGTCTTTTTGATTCTCTATTTCCAATTCAAATCCACTACCACTTCTCTCATGGTATTTACTGGAATTGCGATGGCTTTTAGTGGTGGATTCATCATGCTTTGGCTTTATAGTCAGGAATGGTTCGCTAACTTCAATTTATTTGACACTAATATTCGTGACCTCTTCCAAATGCAAACTATCAATTTAAGTGTTGCAGTCTGGGTTGGATTTATTGCACTTTTCGGAATAGCCACAGATGACGGCGTCTTAATGGCAACGTATTTAGATCAAAGTTTTGATCGAAATAAAACAAATACGTTGGAAGGAATCAGAGTTGCTGTAATCGAAGCAGGACATCGCAGAATCAAACCAGCAGTCATGACTTCTGCCACCACAATCATAGCACTACTTCCGATTCTTACCTCAACAGGTAGAGGCTCAGACATTATGATTCCAATGGCCATTCCGGCATTTGGGGGAATGATTGTAGCAGCCATTACTTATTTCATAGTACCCGTGCTATACAGCATTCGCGAAGAGTATAAACTTAAAAGAATAAGCAAATGAAAAATTGGTATCTCTCCTTGATTTTGTTGCTTTTCACAAGCTTTCAGGCCTTTAGTCAAACACTGGATGATTATCTGAAAATTGCAGCTGAAAATAACCCTGGTCTAAAAGGAAGCTACAAAGAGTTTGAAGCAGCATTGGAAAAAGCAGCCCAAATTCGAAGTCTTCCAGACCCAAGCATTTCATTTGGTTATTTTATTTCGCCAGTTGAAACCCGAGTTGGACCGCAAAGAGCGAGGTTTTCACTCAATCAAATGTTCCCATGGTTTGGAACTTTGAAATATTACGGAACAGGTTCAGAAGCTTTAGCAGAAGCTAAATTTCAGGCCTTTACAAACGCTAAAAATAAGCTTTATTTTGATGTGACCTCTTCCTATTATCCTTTGCATGAATTGGAAAAATTCATTGAAATAGAAAAAGAGAATATTGAGATCCTCCGAAACTATAAAACATTTGCCACTTCCCAGTTTTCTAATGGAAAAGGCGCGATGGTCGACGTTTTGAGAGTAGATATCATGTTAAAAGATGCTGAAACAAACCTGAGTATTCTGGAAATGCAAAGAAAACCTTTGACGGCTTCTTTTAATAAACTCTTGAACAGGGCAGAAAAAGACACCGTATTAATCGTCGATCAGATAACTTATGAAGCTATTCCTGAAGAATACAGAAGAGACTCTTTGTTAGAATCCAATCCAATTTTACAGGAATTTGATTTTAAAATATTAGCCGCTGAATCCAATGAAAAGACTGCTTCTAGTCAATCACTTCCTAAAATAGGAGTTGGTTTAGATTATGTAATCATTGGTAAAAGAGAAGATATGCAGGTAGAAGATAATGGTAAAAATGCCTTGATGCCGATGGTTTCTATGAGTCTTCCCATTTTTTCCGGGAAATATAAGGCTGCACAAAAAGAGGCTCAATTGATGCAAGAAGCATATCAATATCAAAAGGAAGACTATGAGAATCAATTAATCAGTACTTATGAAAAGTTGGATTTTCAAATTTCAAAACAACAGGAATTAATCCGGCTGTATGAGGTACAAATCGATCAAACCAAGCAATCTCTTGAATTGCTTTATACAGCATATTCCAATTCGGGAAATTCTTTCGAAGATGTGCTACAAATGCAGCAACAATTATTAAAATATCAAAAATTGAAGGTGACTGCGGAGACAGCCCTTAAAATCAATATTGCGGAAATAGATTATATCACTGCAAAATCTTTAGACCAATGAAAAAGCTACAAAAAAATGTTTTGGTCATATCCATTGGGATGATGCTAACAGGGCTCTTAGCCGGATATTTATTATTCGGAAATTCAGAAGAACATGTACATAATTTAACTGAACAAAACGGTGTCTGGACCTGCTCTATGCACCCACAGATCAAACAAAATGAGCCTGGTTCTTGTCCGATCTGCGGAATGGATTTAATTCCTTTAGAAAGTGACCAAGAATCTATAGACCCATTAGCAATCAGAATGTCCCCTACTGCCATGCAATTGGCAAATGTCCAAACAGCAATTGTTGGAAATTCAGGAACAAGAAAATCTGTCA
>NZ_JAHEBC010000308.1 GCF_024642405.1 Algoriphagus sp.
TGAAAAATTAAAAGTTCATGATATAGAGTTTGAGAAACTTAGAGAAGTAGCTCAAAAAAAGGGGGAGAAACTTCGTTTTATGGCCACTCTAGAAAATGGAGCTGCCAAAGTAGGTTTGAACTCCTTGAAATTAGATCATCCATTCAGTAGTTTACAGGGTAGTGATAATATGATTTTATTAACCACTGAAAGATATCACGATTTTCCTATGATCATCAGAGGTCCAGGGGCTGGAGCAGATGTTACAGCTGCTGGAGTATTTGCAGACGTGATACGAATCGGAAATTATACGCGGGAATGATGAATTCTGTAAAAGCCTTTGCTCCCGCAACTGTAGCGAACGTTTCCTGTGGATTTGATATTCTGGGATTTGCCATCGATGCAATGGGTGACTACGTGGAAGTCACTCGAAAAGAAAAACCTGGATTGAGAGTTGTCTCAATAGAAGAAGATGGAGGCAAACTTCCTTGGGAGGTGGAAAAAAACACCTGTGCGGTAGCCATTCAAGCCATGTTAGATGATTATGGTAAACAGGTTGGAATGGATATAGCCCTAAAAAAAGGACTTCCCCTAGGTTCTGGAATGGGATCGAGTGCTGCAAGTGCAGTAGCAGCCTTGATTGCAGCAAACAGATTATTAGGAGATCCTTATGAGCGGAAAAATTTATTACCATTTGCAATAGCAGCCGAAAAAGCGGCATGTGGTGCTGGGCACGCCGATAACGTAGCGCCAAGTTTATTGGGTGGTTTTGTCTTAATCAGAGATTATCATCCTTTAGATGTGATAAAACTTCATGTCCCAGAAGGACTTTATTGTACTCTTTTGCATCCACACTTTGAGTTGAAAACTTCTGATTCTCGAAGTGTTCTACGGGATATGATATCATTGAAACATTCCACAATTCAATCTGGAAATGTTGCAGGTTTTGTAGCTGGATTATATCAAGAGGACTTTGAATTGATATCTAGATCCATGAGAGATGTAATCGCAGAGCCCTATCGTGCAGTTTTGATCCCTGGGTTTTACGAAGTCAGAGAAGCTTTGAAATCTGCCGGAGCCTTGGGAATGGGGATCTCTGGATCTGGCCCGACATTATTTGCCTTGTCAAGAGGGGCAGAAAAATCAGCTGATATTGCTAAAGCTGCTGAAGATATTTATGAAAGCATAGGACTGGGAGTAGATACATATTTCTCTGAGATCAATACTATTGGTGCCTATGTGCTCGAAGAAAAGAATTAATCCATGAAATTTTATAGCACCAATAATTTTAATCATCAAGTGAGTTTGGCGGATGCTGTGGTGAAGGGGCTCGCTCCTGATCAAGGCCTCTATATGCCTGAAAGAATCCCTATTCTGCCGAAAAGCTTTTTTGATATAATTTCTGATTTATCATTTAAGGAAATTGGATACGAGGTGATAGGATCAATTTTCTGCGAGGATCTTTCGGATGAACAAATCCGTGATTTGGTAGACCATACACTTACTTTTGATGCCCCTTTGGTAAAGGTGGGGAAAGATGTCTTTAGCTTGGAGTTGTTTCATGGTCCTACATTAGCTTTTAAGGATTTTGGAGCTAGGTTTTGCTCAAAGCTAATGAGTATGCTGCTTGTGGATTCAAATAAAAAAGTTCGCGTTTTGGTAGCCACTTCAGGGGATACAGGGAGTGCAGTTGCAAATGGATTTTTAGGGGTAGCGGGAGTTGATGTGATCATTCTCTTTCCTAAAGGAAAAGTCAGTGAGCTCCAGGAGAAACAGTTTACTACACTTGGCCAGAATATAACTTCATTGGAAGTGGATGGAGTTTTTGACGATTGCCAAAAAATGGTCAAAGAGGCATTTTTGGATCAGGAGTTAAATCAGAAATTATTACTGACTTCGGCAAATTCCATAAATATTGCAAGATGGATTCCTCAGGCACTGTATTATTTTTACGCATTTTCTAAAATTCCAAAAAATGATAAAAAAGTAGTTTTTGCAGTTCCAAGTGGAAATTTTGGAAATATTGCTGCAGGTATTTTGGCGCAACGAATGGGTTTGCCAATAGATCATTTTGTAGCTGCCACAAACTTAAATAAGGTAGTTCCTGATTACCTGAAAGGAGCTGAATTTAAGTCTATGGCCTCTATTCAGACCATTAGTAATAGTATGGATGTAGGTAATCCGAGTAATTTTCCTAGACTTTTGGCATTGTTTGGTGGAGATGAACATTTGCTAAAAAACAAGGTGTCAGGCTATTTTTATTCAGACAATGAAACAATTGAAACGATGCAGCAGGTGAAAAAATCTGGATATACCTTGGATCCTCATGGAGCCGTAGGTTATAGAGGATTAAAAGATTTCATGTCGGAAAATTCTGGTTACCAAGGAGTTTTTTTGGAAACTGCTCATCCCGGAAAATTCAAAGATGTTGTGGAGAAAGCTCTTAATGAAAAATTGGTTTTACCGGAAAGATTAGCAGCATTTATGTCAGGTAAAAAGAATGTAGAGCCTTTGGAAAACAATTTTGAAGGATTTAAATCTTATTTATTGAATTTAGATTGACATAAATAGATTTCATTTAGAATTTACGCTTATAAATTTCCATAATGAATCAATTCAATTTTCTTTTCTTTTAGTAATTCCTGAATTGGGTTTTCTTTCCAAAATAGATACTCTTTCTTTCGCTTTAGGTAGGAATCATTTCTATCCTTAATTCCGGGATGAGTCATAAGTTCTAAGCAAGAGTGATTATGATATGAAGAAATTAGGTCATTGGAAAAGTCCTTTAAGGTTAATTCCCCGCCAAATGATAAATTAGAAATTAAGCCTTCTGGGCAAATAAAGTCCTTTCTTGAAATTGGATTAAGTTTAGTAAATAGCTTAAGCACATTGGGTCTAAATCCGAAATTCGCAGCTAATGGAAATGAGTTTCGAATTTTCTTCACTTTTAGTTTTTCAAGGATATTCTGAATCGTTTTACCAATAATAGGGAATTGGTGGATGTGTTGATGACTATCAACATGAGTGATTTTAATCCCTCTTGATTCTAAAAAAACCAATTGAGCTTTCACTTCCATAAATACCTGCTCTTCTGGGATTTTTTGAAAAATAGCATTTTTTAAAAATTTCTTTGCTCCTAGGAATTCCCCTTTCTCATTGATTAAGTCAGGGATTTTTTTCAACGGGGAAATTGGAACGCCTTCAATTAAATTTAAATGAAGGCCTATTCCGATGTTAGCTATTTTTTTCAGTAAAATAAGATCTTTTTCATTTACACAGTTTGCCATGACTGTGGTGCTGGGAATTTTACCAATAGACAGTAAATCAAGGATTCCTGTTGTTGCGTCTTCGTCAAAACCAAAATCATCTGCATTTATGATCAGTGATTTAGTCATTGGTTTTTGTCTTTTTTCGAATCGAATAGGGACGGATAGCATCCCCGCCAAAGTAATTATAGATTCCAATTTCAGCAACGAATCCAAAACTGATCATTAAAGCTCCTATTATTATTAAAAATATCGAAAAAAGAAATTCAGATAAGTATTCTATCCGAATGTTGAAATTCATAAAAATAGACCCTGCTAGAAGATAAAATGAGGAAATTAAGCCAATGAGAAGAGTTAATATTCCAATAAATCCAAAAAGTCTAAATGGTTTATTCATATAACTCACTGTGAATTTTAAAAAAATCAAATCAATTATAACAGAAAAAAGTTTGCTGACCTTATAGTGACTTTGACCTGAATTCCGACAACGAATAGTAATTGGAATCTCTGTTTGTCTAATCCCTTTTTTTGCAAGTATGGCTCCTAAAAATCTGTGCGTATCCTTTAAAATATTAGTGTTTTCTAGTAAGAATCTTCGATAAGCTCTAAAAGTTGCTCCAAAATATTTCATGTCAGCACTAGATATTTTTTTGATCAGCCAATGTGCAGTTTTTGATAAATTCTTTTTAATAAAACCTTCGGGATTCTCCCGTTTGAATCCGCCTACCATATCATATCCTTCTTCCATTTTATTTAAGAATCTTGGAATATCTGCTGGGTTATGTTGCATATCCCCATCCATAAAAATGATGATTTCTCCGGTAGAATTCTCAAAACCACTTCTGAGTGCAATAGATTGTCCAAAATTTCCACCTAAGTCAATACCGAAGAAATTGGGGAATTTGTTACAGGAATGTTCAATAGCCTTCCATGTGCCGTCCATACTCCCATCATTTACTAAAATAACTTCGTAATGGTTTTTAATTTCCTTGAAAACATGGTGAATTTCTTCTGCTAAAGATGCAATATTTTCTTGCTCATTGTAAAGAGGAACAACTACGGAGACTTTACTCAAGGACATAAGTCTATTGCTTTAAGAATGAAATAGCAGGATCAAGTTTAGAAAGAACCTAAACTAATATAAAAATAATCAAATTTAGAACTCCGGAAAATTCTTATTTTTTTCTTTCTATTGTATAGCTAACAAGGTTTGCTAGTGAAGTTTTATAATCTGAATCCGGAAATGAATTTAAAATATCCAATGCTTCTTGATAAAAGCGATTCATAACTGTTTTAGCATATTCTAAGCCTCCACTTTGCTTTACGTACTGGATAACCTCGTTTACAGCTTTTTTATCTTCACTTTTATTCCGGATT
>NZ_JAHEBC010000063.1 GCF_024642405.1 Algoriphagus sp.
GTTATCCCCACCGTCATGGGTTACAAAAAGCCCGGAAGAAGAACCACCTGATTCAAAGAAATATGGGTATCTTCTATGTTGCCACATATTGACAAAAATCTTATTTGGATTATTGGGGTCTATTATCATTTCGCCCACTCCAGTCTTAGGATCCATATACAAGATTTTATCCCAAGTCTTGCCACCGTCTGTCGTTCTATAAAGCCCACGATCTTCTTGCTCTCCCCATGGAGATCCAATCGCCCCTACATAAACTGTATTAGGATCATCTGGATGAACTATTATTCTATGAATAGCCCGTGTTTTTTCGAGTCCCATCAATTCCCACGTTTCACCGGCATCCATGGATCTATAGACGCCATATCCAAGGTTTAAGGAATTTCTGGGATTTCCTTCTCCAGTTCCAACCCATATGATATTTGGGTTTTTCTGATAGATGGAAATTGACCCTATCGAATGTACTTTTTCATTGTCAAAAATTGGCTTCCAATTAATTCCTCCAGAAGTTGATTTCCAAAGTCCACCGGATGCAGATCCCGCATAGATGATTGAGGGATTATCATCTACAGCATCTATTGCTGTAATTCTACCACTCATTGCAGCAGGACCTATACTTCTTGCCTTCATTGACTTAAATAGATTCATATCTATTTCCTGGGCATAGGAACCTAAACTGACCAAAAGAGCCAAGGATAGGATGTAAATTTTTCTCATGTTTGATATAAGGTTGAGTAATTTTCTAAAATAAGATAAAACCTTGAGCTAATAATTGATTTTTTTTTAAAGGGAATTTATACAAGTTTTAAAAACTGATTTGATTTTTTATAGGTGGTTTGTGCTCGGGATTCATTTTGATTTTCTTTGTACAAAAAAAGATTCATATGCTAAATGTCATGAATAAGCCTCTTTTAGGGCTTTTTCTTTTTGTATTCACAGGTTCTTCTGTAATAGCTCAAACAGGCAGGTTTCAGCAAGCTGTTGATTACAAAATGGAAGTTGAAATGAATGTTTCATCAAATCAGTATTCCGGAACTCAAGTATTGAAGTACTACAATAATTCACCTGATACTCTCTACAAAGTATTTTACCATCTGTACTATAATGCATTCCAGCCTGGAAGTATGATGGATGAAAGATCAAGGTCTATATCTGATCCTGACCGAAGAGTTGGAGACCGAATTAATTCATTAAAGCCAGATGAAATTGGTTATTTACATGTAAATGAATTGACAATGGGAGGGGTGAGTGTAGATTTTGAGGAGGTAGGGACAATATTGGAAGTGACCCTTCCTAAGCCTATCCTTCCAAATTCTGAAACTGAATTTAAAATGTCCTTTATGGGTCAAGTACCTATACAAATCAGAAGATCCGGAAGAGATAGTGAGGAAGGAGTTCGCTATTCGATGTCTCAATGGTATCCTAAAATGGCAAATTATGATGAGCAAGGTTGGCATTCTAATCCCTATGTTGGTCGTGAATTCTATGGGATTTGGGGAGATTTTGATGTGAAAATTACCATTGACAAAAATTACACGATTGGAGGAACTGGTTATCTTCAGAATCCAAATGAAATTGGTCATGGCTATGAGGATGAAGGAGTAACAGTGCCAAAAGTGAGCGGGGAAACTTTGACTTGGCACTTTAAAGCTCCTATGGTTCATGATTTTATGTGGGCTGCCGATCCAAAGTATAGGCATGAAAAAGTTGAAATGGAAAATGGGATAACTGTTCACCATTTATTCATACCCTCAGAAGAGACTACTGAAAACTGGGAAAAGTTAAAGGAATACACTCCAAAAGCTATCAATTTCCTCTCCGAGAATTTTGGACAATATCCATATAAGCAATTCTCTGTAATTCAAGGAGGAGATGGTGGTATGGAGTATGCAATGTCAACCCTTGTGACTGGTGGAAGAAATTTAAGAGGGTTAGTAGGAGTAATGGCTCATGAATTGGCACATAGCTGGTTTCATGGAGTATTGGCTACTAATGAGTCTCTTTATCCTTGGATGGATGAGGGTTTTACGAGTTATGCGTCAAGTCTAACGATGTCGGAGATTTTTAGTCCTTCGAAAACTCCATTAGCTGGCTCTTATTCTGGGTATTATAGATTGGTTAAATCCGGAAAAGAGGAACCTATGAGTACTCATTCTGATCACTATCATACCAATTCGGCTTATAGTTCGGCAGCATATAGTAAAGGTGCTGTATTCTTGGAGCAAATGGGATATATAATTGGAGCTGATGTAAGAGATCGTGGAATGCTCAGGTATTGGGATACCTGGAAGTTTAAGCATCCAAATGTCAATGATCTGATTCGAGTTATGGAAAAAGAAAGTGGATTAGAATTAGATTGGTATAAGGAATACTTTGTTTACACTACCAAAACAATCAATTACGGAATTAAAGAAGTAAACCCTCAAGGAAATAAAACTGACATTATTTTAGAAAGAATAGGTCTTATGCCAATGCCGATAGATTTGGTTGTTACCTATAAAGATGGTTCCCAGGAAATGATTTATTTACCTTTGGTTATTATGAGAGGAGAAAAATTACCTGAAGAAGGAGCTCCTAAAAGAATTTTAACTGAAGATTGGCCTTGGACAAATACTACCAAAAAAATTACACTCGATAGAAAAATGGATGAAATCAAATCAGTGGAGATAGATCCTAGTAAAAGACTTGCAGACCTGGAGCAAGAGAATAATATAGTGGAATTCTAACCCTAAAATTTGAAATGTATTCCAACAAAAAAGGTGATCAGATGATCACCTTTTTTGATTTTTACTTTAACCAGCGTTTTTCATATCTTGAACTTCCTTACGGATTTCCTGTGCAATGTTTTTTAGGTCTTGCATCCCTTTTCTAACTCTGGTTCCGGCAGCCTGGTTATTCTTGTCATAAAATTTGTCAAAATCGGCTTCCATACCACTTACAAGATCTTTGATTTCACTAAATCTGCTCATAATAATAGTGATTATTTTTTAGGTTGATGATAAGTTTATTGAGTTCAATATAGCCTAAATACTTGCTAATTCAATCAGGAGGCCGTTTTTTTTGAATATTTTTTTATTCTCCGAAAGAACTTGCAAATTCTGAGTTTTTATAAACTCCAGTGGTAAGTTTCTCTTTGATCGCTGCAAAAGCTGTAATTGTTTCCTTAACATCTTCAAGAGAATGTACTGCAGTTGGGATCAATCTCAAGATTATCATGCCTTTAGGGACAACCGGGTAAATTACTACTGAACAGAAGATGGCGTGATTTTCTCTTAAGTCTTTTGTCAAAGCTGCTGCTTCACCTACGGTTCCGTTCAGAACAACCGGAGTAACTGGTGAATTTGATTTTCCAGTACTGAAGCCATTCTCATGAAGTCCTTTACGAAGGGCTTTAACAATTTTCCATAAATTATCTTTCAGTTCAGGTTGAGTTTTTAAAAGTTCCAGTCTTTTCAAAGCCCCTTCAACCAAAAGCATTGGAAGTGATTTTGCAAATATCTGAGAACGCATATTATATCTTAAATAAAGAATTACCTCTGCATCGCCAGCGATAAACGCTCCAATACTCGCCATTGACTTTGCAAAAGTTGAGAAATAAAGGTCTACTTGATCTTGAACTCCTTGTTCTTCGTCCGTTCCTGCACCTGTTTTACCCATAGTACCAAATCCATGAGCATCGTCAATTAAGAGTCTAAAATCGAACTTTTGTTTTAATGCAACTATTTCCTTCAACTTCCCTTGATCCCCGGTCATTCCGAAAACTCCCTCGGTAATTACTAAGATTCCTCCTCCGGTTTCATTGGCCAATTTGGTAGCTCTTTCCAACTGCTTTTCACAGTTTTCTATGTCATTATGAGGAAATACATATCTTTTACCCATATGCATCCTTAAAGCATCAATGATACAGGCATGACACTCTGAATCATATACTACTACGTCTTTTCTGTCTAATAGCGAATCTATGACTGACATGATGCCTTGATAGCCATAGTTTAGTAAATATGCTTTTTCCTTTTTAACGAAAGCTGCCAACTCATCTTCAAGTTGCTCATGCAATGTTGTTTGACCTGACATCATACGTGCTCCCATTGGATATGCAGCTCCCCATTTTGCAGCAGCTTCTGCATCTGTTTTTCGCACTTCAGGATGATTAGCCAACCCTAGATAATTATTTAAACTCCAGGTTAATACTTCTTTTCCTTGGAACATCATTCTAGGTGCAATTTCACCTTCAAGTTTAGGAAATGAGAAGTAACCGTCTGCAAACTCAGAGTGTTTGCCCAGTGGGCCCATATTCATTTTTAATTTAGCAAATAGATCCAAAGCGAATTTTTATTTTAGGTGAGTGCTGTTACAATTAAGTAATTATGATCTTTTAATCAAAAATCGGTCAAAAATAAAACTTTAAAACCGTCTAAGCAAAAAACGCTTTTCGTTTCCTAGCATTCTTACCTTTACTCAGATAAATTTCTTTATTTAGTCTCTTTCGATAATTGATTATACCCAAACAATAAAATAATGCCCAAAATCAAAAAACTTTTAGTCGCTAACCGGGGGGAAATAAGCCTACGGATTATGAAAACAGCTAAAGAAATGGGGATCAAGACAGTTGCTGTATTTAGTGAGGCTGATAGATTATCTCCTCATGTCAAGTTTGCTGATGAAGCAGTATGTCTAGGACCACCAGCGTCTGCCCAGTCCTATCTTTTGGGAGAAAAAATAATTGAAGTTTGTAAGGAATTAAATGTGGATGCTATTCATCCGGGTTATGGTTTTCTTTCCGAGAATGCTGATTTTGCTAAAAAAGTATCTGATTCAGGCTTGATTTTCGTCGGACCTTCCCCTCAATCTATAGAAGTAATGGGAAGTAAGTTAGCTGCCAAACAAGCGGTTGGTAAATATGATATTCCATTAGTTCCAGGTACAGAAGAAGCTATTTCTGATATTCCCGAGGCGAAAAAGATTGCCGAAAAAATAGGTTATCCTATTTTAATAAAAGCAAGTGCAGGAGGAGGGGGTAAAGGAATGCGAATCGTTGAAAACGAAACTGAATTTGAGGAACAAATGGATAGAGCTATCAGCGAAGCAATTTCTTCATTTGGTGATGGGGCTGTTTTTATTGAAAAGTTTATTACTTCCCCAAGACATATAGAAATCCAAATATTAGGAGATCAGCAAGGAAACGTTGTTTACCTATTTGAAAGAGAGTGTTCCATCCAAAGAAGGCACCAGAAAGTAATTGAAGAAGCACCATCTGCGGTGGTAACTCCTAAAATGCGAAAGGCAATGGGGGAGGCTGCAGTTGGCGTTGCAAAAGCTTGTGATTATTTCGGAGCTGGAACTGTTGAATTTATTGTCGATGATAAGCTGAATTTTTATTTTTTGGAAATGAATACAAGGCTTCAAGTAGAACACCCTGTAACTGAGATGATAACAGGGAAAGATTTAGTAAAGGAACAAATTCTCATAGCCGAAGGAAATCCACTTTCTTTCTCTCAGGAAGATTTGAAAATAAATGGTCATTCAGTAGAAGTCCGTGTTTATGCTGAGGATCCAAAAAATAATTTTCTTCCTGATATAGGTACCTTACTAACCTATAAAAGGCCTCAAGGCCCAGGAATAAGGGTGGATGATGGATTTGACGAAGGAATGAAAATCCCGATTTATTATGATCCTATGATTGCCAAATTAATAACTCATGCTGAAACAAGGCAAGGAGCTATAGATAGAATGATTAGCGCAATAGAGGATTATAAAATCACAGGAATTCAAACTACCCTTAGTTTTTGCAAGTTTGCTTTGCAGCATAAAGCATTTTCTTCAGGTAATTTTGATACTAAATTCGTAGAGAAATATTTCCAGCCTGAGGTTTTGGAGGTAGAATTTTCTAAAGATGAAAAAGATCTTTTAGCTGCTTTAGCTGTTGAGTTTTATGAAAACTCGAGTTCTGGGAACAAACAGAAAACTGAAATTACCAATGAAACAGAAAAATCTGCTTGGAGAAAAAGGCTGAATTAATAAAATGGCAGAAATACTACCGATAAAAGCTTGGCGATACCATGATAAATTTAAATCAAATATCGACGAACTGACAGCACCACTATTTGATGTTGTTTCTGAGAGACAAAGAGATCTATTATACCAAAACCCATATAATAGTATTCATTTATCTGTACCAAAAGGTCCCAACCCGTCAAAGCGGGCATTAGAGACCTTAGAAAAATGGAAGAAAAATCAAATAATTGTACAAGATAAAGAACCGGGTATCTATGTTTACTACCAATTTTTTAGGCTCCCTGGAGAACATGATTCACGCTGTAGAAAAGGGTTTATAGCTCAAATTAAGGCCTATAATTGGGATGAGAAGATTATTTTAAGGCATGAAAATACGATCGTCCATGCAGTGAACGATAGGATTGATCTCCTTAAATCAACCAAAATACAAGCAAGTCCGACTCATGGTCTGTATGAAGATCCGAACAATCATTTGGAAAAATATATGGACGAAGCAATAGCAAACCCTCTTTATGAATTAGAGGACTATCAAGGAGTCCGCGAAGTTCTGGGAGTTATTCGAAATCCCTCCATAATAGGTAAGTTTTTGTCTGTGTTAGAAGATAAACAAGTGATTTTGGCAGATGGTCATCATAGGCTTGAAGGTGCTATAGAATATAGAAACTCTTGTAAAAATCAACTAGAAGGTGAAAAATGGAAAAGTCATGATTATCATATGATGTATTTCACCAATACTAATGGTAACCATTTAAAAATACTTCCAACCCATCGACTTTTCAAGGGATTAAAAATGACTAAAGAAAATTTTCTAGCGTCTTTAGGGGATTGGTTCGAAGTAAAAAAGTTTCCTGATCAGGATGATTTAGGAAGTTATGCTTTTCATAAGCCTTGGTCTTATGGTTTATTAATTGAAGAGGAAAGTTATCTACTCCAATTGAAATCAGGAAAATATGATTTGATTTCCTCTTCCTATCCTGGAGTGATCAAGAAATTAGATTTGGCTGTTCTTCATGAACTGATTTTTAATAAAATATTGGGAATTCCAATGGAAGAACAGAGAAGTTCTGCAAATATTAAATATGAAAGAAGTTTTTCAAGATGTATTCATGAAGTGCAAACTGGAAAAGCTAGCTTTGCAATCATTACCCGCGAACTAGAATTAAATCAAGTTCTTGAGGTTTGTAGATCTGGGTATGTGATGCCTCAAAAATCAACATATTTTTATCCAAAAGCTTTGGGAGGGTTACTGTTTGCTAGTATAAAACAAGATGAATTTGAATTTGAATATGAAACCTTTCTTAAATAAACTAAAGGACAAGAAAATTATTTTGGCCTCCAATTCTCCCCGTAGGCAAGAATTGCTAAAAGGCCTTGAAGTTGAATTTGAAGTTCGTCCAAATGCAGTTGAGGAGAAGATTCCAGGTGATATGAAACCTGAATTTGTAGCTGCTTATTTAAGTAAGTTGAAGGCGGATTCTTTCCCTGATGAATTAAAAGAGAATGAAATCTTAATAACTTCGGATACAGTAGTTATTGAAGATGGACATGTATTGGGTAAACCTTCCAATGAAGAAGAAGCATTTGATATGCTTAAAAGTTTATCAGGTACATCCCATATTGTGATGACGGCAGTTACTTTTAAAGACAAGAAAAGGCAAATTACTGTTGAAGATGAAACAATCGTAACCTTCAGGTTTCTTGAAGAGGATGAGATTTGGCATTATATCAAAACGTATCAGCCATTGGATAAAGCAGGTGCATACGGTATCCAGGAATGGATTGGATACATTGGAGTCACTAAAATGGAAGGTTCTTATTTTAATGTTATGGGATTCCCATTACATTTAATTTATGAGCAATTAAAAAAATGGTCATAAAAAATGCCCCCGATGATTTCTATCTCTTCGGGGGCAAACTTGAAAAGTCCTTTATTTAGTTACTTTGAGCAATAGAGCTTGGTCTGGGAGTTGCCATTTTTACAACTTTGTCTCCTTCTTTCAGTTGTTTACTCACTACAAAGTAAGGCCCTGAAATAATCTCTTCACCCTCAGTAATACCTTCTAAAACTTCGATATTCTCAAAATCAGAAATCCCTGTTTTGATTTCTTTCAGTTTTGCTATTCCATTCTCACTTACAAATACCAGTTCTTTAGATTTTGTTGTTCCACCGGCCAAAGTGTCAACTTTGTTATCTCTTGTTGTAACAGCAGAAAGTGGAATTGCCAATGCATTGTCTTTGCTGGTAGTCAAGATATCTACTGAAGCAGTCATCCCCGGTCTAAATGGGTATTTAGTTCCTGCAGCCACTAGGTCTTGATATGAACTGTTCAGGATTCTGATTTTTACTTTAAACTCCGTTACTGCATCTGCTGAAGCTTTTGCATTGGCAGTATTGGCAATGCTTGTTACAATACCTTTAAATTTTTTGCCTGCAGAGGAATAAGAATCAACATCTATTATTGAAGTGTCACCCATGCTCAAACGGATAATGTCATTTTCATTGACATCAACACGAACTTCCATTTTAGAAAGATCAGCAATAGTTAACATTTCTGTACCAGCCATCTGAGCAGTTCCAACGACTCTTTCACCTTTTTCTACTAAAAGGTTGGAAACAATTCCGCTCACAGGTGAATAAACATTTGTCAATCTTAAATTTTCTGCAGCCTCATCTACCGTTGCTTGGGAACTTTTAACTACAAATTCAGATGCGATTACATTTTGCTTTGCTGCTTCCAAATCTTTCTGAGATGTGATATAATTTGCTTGGGCAGTTTCGAAATCTGATTCGGAAATAGCTCGCTGTTCGTATAGTCCTTTTTGTCTGTTAAAATTTAACTCAGCTTGATTGAATTGAGCTTCTGATCTTTGCAAACTAGCTTTAGCTTGAGATAAATTAGCCATTTGCTGATTCAAATTTGCTCTAGATCTATCTAATGCTGAAATAAAGTTATCAGGTCTAATTTTCACCAATAACTTACCTTCAGCTACTGAATCTCCCTCAATAATATTAAGTTCAATGATTTCACCTGCAACATCTGGAGAGAGATTAACCTCTACTTCCGGTTGTATTTCGCCAGATGCACTTACTTTCTCTATTATTTTGGTTCTTTTAGCTGTGGCAAATTCAACTTCGATTTCCTTTGCCCCCCCAAACCAACCAGCAGTTCGACCTATGATCGCAATTACAATAATTAATCCTACCCCACCGAGTAGGTAATACAAGAGTTTGTTCGACTTTTTATTAGCCATGATTTAGTTTAAGTTAATTGGATTACCCAGGTAAAAATCAAGAACTTTTACTCTGAAAATATAGGTGTATTTAGCATTCAACAAATCAGCTTGAGCGTTGAATAAGTTGTTTTGGGCAACTTGAAAATCTACTGAGTTAATTGCGCCTAAATCAAATCTTTGTTGAGCTATTCGGAATGATTCTTCTAAGTTTTGAACTTGAATTAGGGAAGATTCATAAGTCAATTGAGATGCAAGAGCACTGTTATAAGCAGTTTCAATATCATTTCTTAACTGATTTTCAGTTTCCAAAGCCGATACTTCACTGATTTGTCTTTGAACCCGCGCACGTTGAACAGCTGCCTTGTTGCTGAGCCTTGAGAAAAGAGGAATATTTAATTGTAGGTTCAAGGCTTGAGAAAGGTTGTTTTCAATTTGCTGACCAAAAGTTGGTCTTTCAGTACCGAATGCTTGATCTACGTAATTGGAGAAAATATTCGCACTGATTCCTAGGGTTGGAAAAAATCCTCCTTTAGCAAGTTTTAGACCATATTCTGCACTTTCAATATTTGCTTGGGCTGCTTTGATTTCAGGCATGGTCTCCAACGCCATCTGGTAGATGTCCTCCGGGGTTTCAGTCGCCATCAATGTCTCGTTTATTTCAAATTCAGGTTCGATTACCGAAAATTCAGGAGTGTATGGTATTTGTAAAGCCTGAGCAAGATTGAGCTTCGCAATATTGTAATTGTTTCTTGCATTGATCAAATTAACCTCATTCGTTGCATTTTGTGCCTGTACATCTAATTGATCAGAAAAGGGTAATGAACCTGCATCGACTAATTTATTTGTTCTTGTGAGTTGATCCTTTGTAGTTGCCAATTGATTTTCTGCAACATTTACCTGCTCTCTATTGAAAACCACATTTATAAACAAATTGATAATGTTTAGTGTAATGTCATTTTTGGTTGCTTCGATATTGTACATTCCAGATTCCAAATCAACTTTGGATTGTTTAACGGAATTATTAATCTGATTTCCTGCGAAAATAGTGGCACTGGAAGAGGCAGACAAGTTTATATTTCCAATCCTAGCGGTTTCAAATAGGTTAGTTACTGGGTTAATTGATCTACCCCAGCGGACACCATAACTCGTGCCTGTATTAAAGTTAGGGAGTCTTTGTCCTTTGTTTTGCAAAAGGGTAGCTTCATTTGTTAGTTGGTTAAGCTCGCTTCGTTTTAAGGTTAGATTGTTTTCCAAAGCGATCGATACAGCCGTTTCCAGATCAAGTGGTCCATCTGGAATTGTCGTTTCTTGCGCAAAAATTGAAAAACTTAATCCTACCATTAGGGCAAAGCTTAATAAGCATTTTTTCATGTGGTTGTGATTAAATAATTAAAGGTCAATATCAGGTATATAATTTAATTCTTTGATCCAAGAAAGAGATTTTAAGTAATCTAAAGTAATTTTTTGTATCCCAGAATCCATTTCTATCACATGACAAGCTATGTCATTTTTCCCTTTCCTGGAGACAGACATCGTGGCAATATTTGCCTTTTCTTGAGCAATAACACTGGATATAAAAGCTATAGCACCTGAAATATCCTGTGCTTTAATAATTAAAGTGTGATCCTTAGCTGAGAAATTTGCTACAAATCCATCCACTTCTGAAATATTAATAATTCCACCACCTAAGCTCTCACCTACAACTTCTACAGTTCTTTCGCCTAAAGTTAAATTAAGTTTAATTGTATTCGGATGATGAATAGAAGAATTCCCTATGGATTTGAATTTATATTCAAAGCCAATTTCTTCAGCTTTATCTAAGGCATTTTTTATTCTTGGATCATCCGTTTTAAAATCCATCAATCCACCAATTATTGCTCTATCACTTCCATGCCCTTCATAGGTTCTTGCAAAAGAATTATAAAAAGTAATCAATGCCTTTTCAGGTTTACCTCCTAATACTCTAATGGCTGCTCTGGCAATTCTTACAACTCCAGCTGTATGAGAAGATGACGGTCCTATCATGACGGGACCTATCATATCAAATATGCTACTTTTGTTTGCCATTTCGGTTTTGAGTCCAATATTGATGCTAAGCTCTTTATTCTTTCGTTATTAAAATCAAAAATGTTATTAATCATTCAAATTTCCTCATTTAAGGTCTATTCTTTATTACTTTTAACAGGTTCATTTTTTTACATAATCAGAAACTGACCGAAATTGAACAGGTAATGAACGATTTTGAAACAAATTTAATATTTAACGACGAAACCCTTACCTGGTCTTTTAGCGATAAAATAAATATTCCTAACAGAGCCATGAATTTTGGGGATGGTCTTTTTGAATCAATGGTTTTTTGTAAAAGTAAGGTTAGGTATTCAGAAAAGCATTTGGATCGTTTGAAAAACGGTTTTTCGATTCTGGGGTTTCCCTTTGAAAATATTGATATTGAATTAATAGAAAAAACTCTGAAAAAGAATTTTCCTCCAGGAGATTTACGAGTTAGATGGAATTTGTTTAGATCAGGTTCTGGTACTTATACCCCTTCAACGAATAGACTTATCCAGACTTTACAAATAAAAAAATTTTCTCCACCTCCAAGAATCAAGAAAACAGCTTTTATCTGTACAAGGATAAAAATTTTCCCGACTATTTGGTCTAATGCCAAAACTCTGAATTCATTGCCTTATGTCTTGGCAAATATCGAAAGGACTGATCTAAAAATGGACGAGGTGATTATTTTAGACAATAGAGGGTTTATTTCTGAGGCTGGCTCTTCTAATATTTTTTGGATGATTGGAGAAGAGGTGTTCACACCTTCTTTGAATAGTTCTTGTATTGCTGGCGTAGGAAGGGCTGTAATCATTGAATCTCTGAAAAATTTAGGGATGGAAATAACCGAGGGATTATTTTTTCCAGAACATTTAGCTAAAGCTACTACTGTTTGGGTTAGTAATGCTATGGGTATAAGTTATTTGGAAAATATAGAAGGCGTGGAATATTCCACGAAAACTCTTCCGTTTTTAGAAAAGCTTTTCAATTAAGTAAAGATTCGAAATAATTTATTTTCTGACCTTTAAATGAAAGTCTTATATTTAATGCCTTGTCTTGAATTTTAATAAGGATTAATAAAATTTACGCCCAAAAAACCAACCAATTTCAATATGCTCTTAGAACCCTTAGACCTAATAGTTTTCGTCGGATATTGTTTGCTCATCGTGGGGATGGGTCTTTTTGTATCCAGAGAGAAGAAAGGACACGTTAAAAACTCCTCAGATTATTTTCTTGCCTCTAAAGCCTTACCCTGGTGGGCAGTTGGAGCATCATTAATTGCTTCAAATATTTCCGCTGAGCAATTTATTGGAATGTCTGGGTCTGGTTTTGCTTTAGGTTTGGCTATATCCACCTACGAGTGGATGGCTGCAGTAACCCTTTTGGTAGTTGCTATTTTCTTTTTACCTGTCTATATTAAAAAAGGGATTTATACCATGCCCGGGTTTTTATTAGATAGATATGATACCCGGGTAAGAACCACCATGGCCGTGTTTTGGCTTTTATTGTATGTTTTTGTAAACCTTACTTCGGTTTTATACCTAGGGGCGCTTAGCTTAAACACTATTCTGAATGTCCCAATGGTTTATGGCATTTTAGGATTAGCAACTTTTGCAATGGTTTATTCCATTTATGGTGGCCTTAAAGCTGTAGCATGGACAGACGTTGTTCAAGTAGTTTTTTTGGTGGCGGGCGGACTTGCTACTACTTACATAGCCCTTCAAATGGTGGGATCTGGTGATGCTTGGGAAGGGCTTGGCTTGTTGAGGAGAGAGGTTCCTGGCCATTTTTCTATGATTTTATCCGAAGGTGAGATGATGATTCCTGATGGATCAGGCGGCACTCGTGATGCTTATTTGGATCTACCGGGGATTTCTGTTTTGGTCGGAGGAATGTGGATTACGAACTTAAGTTATTGGGGATTTAATCAATATATAACCCAAAGAGCTTTAGCAGCAAAAAATCTAGATGAAGCTCAAAAGGGGATGATTTTTGCAGGTTTTCTTAAATTATTAATGCCTTTGATCGTCGTAATTCCTGGAATTGCTGCTTGGGTAATCGTAAAAAATGGAATTGATGTAAGTTTTATCGATTCAATGAAAGATCCAGCCACAACCTTAATTAAGTCTGATAGAGCTTATCCTACCTTGTTACAGTTATTGCCCGTTGGATTAAAAGGTTTGGCTTTTGCAGCATTAACGGCGGCGATTGTTTCTTCTTTGGCCTCTATGGCAAATAGTACATCCACTATCTTCACGATGGATATCTACCAGAAGTATTTCAGCAAAAATGCTTCTGAGACTAAACAAGTACGTGTAGGAAGAATTACAGCGGTAGTAGCCTTTTTAGTAGCAGCAATAGTAGCCCCAGCTTTAGGGCAATTAGACCAAGCCTTTCAATTTATTCAAGAATACACCGGGTTTATTAGTCCGGGGGTTTTTGCCATTTTCTTTTTTGGAGTGTTTTGGAAAAAAACAACCTCAAATGCAGCCTTAGTTGGTGCGGCTTTGAGTATCCCACTATCGGTAATTCTAAAAATAGGAATGCCAGATTTACCCTTCTTAGATAGAATGGGAGTTGTGTTTTTGATTTTAGCAGCCTTGATGATTGCCATTAGTTTATATGAAGGAAAAGGAAAAGATCATCCTAATAGCATCGAAATAAATAAAGAGTTATTTAAGACCAGTGCTTCCTTTAAAATTGGGGCATTTTTGATTGCTGGTATTACAGCAGCTCTTTATATCGTATTCTGGTAAAAATCATCTAAAATGAGACAACTGTTATTAGGATTAGATATTGGTAGTTCATCTATAAAGGCCTCTCTTTTGGATGCTGACACAGGAAAATCAATTGTGTCTAAAGCTTTTCCTGAAGAGGAAATGGTCATAAACTCTCCTCTGGAGGGATGGGCAGAACAAGACCCGGAGACCTGGTGGAAGTATATCCAACAAGCAAGTAAGTTTGTGCTCAAAAAAGCAAACGTCAAGGCAGGAGAGCTCAAGGGAATTGGCATTGCTTATCAGATGCATGGTTTGGTTTTAGTGGATAAGGATCAAAACGTTTTAAGGCCTTCAATAATATGGTGTGATAGCAGAGCTGTTTCTATTGGTGAAAAAGCATTCAAAGAACTAGGAGAGGAATATTGTCTACCTCATCTATTGAATTCGCCGGGTAATTTTACGGCATCAAAGCTTCGATGGGTAATTGAGAATGAACCAGAGATAGCTTCGAAAATTGATAAAATAATGCTTCCAGGTGATTTTATTGCCATGAAACTCACGGGCGAAATTTTGACTTCTGAAACTGGACTTTCAGAGGGTATATTTTGGGACTTTAAGGAAAATGGAATAAGTGAAAAAGTTCTTGAGAATTACAAAATTAATAAAGCTTGGTTGCCAAAAGTTGTTCCATCTTACTCTATCCAAGGCAAAGTAACATCTGAAGCCTCTCAGTTGACTGGAATAGAAGCAGGAGTATCTGTTTCTTACAGGGCTGGTGATCAACCTAATAATGCTTTTTCGCTACAAGTTTTAAAACCAGGTGAACTTGCTACTACTGCAGGTACTTCTGGGACAGTTTATGGTGTTTGTGACACACCTTTATATGATCCTCTTTCCAGAGTAAATACCTTTGTCCACGTGAACCATACCAAAGAAAAACCATCTTATGGTGTATTGCTTTGTGTAAATGGAACTGGGATTCTTAATAGTTGGATCAAGAAACTGCTTGGAGCAGGAAAGATAGAATATGAAGAAATGAATAATTTGGGAGGATCAGCCCCAATTGGTTCTGGTGGTCTTACTTTCATTCCCTTTGGGAATGGAGCTGAAAGAATCATGCAAAATAAACAAGTTGGTGCTCATTTGCTCGGTCTTGATTTACTCAAACATGATAAGAAACATATGATTCGTGCAGCACAGGAAGGGATTGTTTCTGCATTAACTTTCGGTTTTAGAATAATGCAAGATATGGGTATGGATCTAAAGACTGTAAAAGCTGGAAAAGCAAATATGTTTCTAAGTCCGATTTTTAGAAAAACCTTTGTTCATATGAATAAAGTTGTCTTGGAATTATATGATACCGATGGAGCCCAAGGTGCAGCAAGAGGTGCCGGTATTGGTGTCGGTCTGTTTTCCAATGAAACTGAAGCATTCCAAGGTTTGGATTTACTTGAAACAATTGAGCCCAATGAACAATTTTTTGAGCCTTACGAAGAAGTCTATCTCCATTGGAAAAATCAATTGGAAAAAATCCAAAAATTAAAAATATAATTGAATAAAAATAAACCTATTAATTAACCTTAATTACTTATTGACATGTCAAAACTGTATTTCCCAAGTATAGATAAAATTCCATTTGAAGGAAAGGATAGTAATAATCCTATGGCCTTCAGATATTATGATGAAAATAGAGTAATCGCTGGAAAAACTATGAAGGAACACTTCAAGTTTTCTATCGCTTATTGGCACTCCTTCTGTGGAACTGGCGGAGATCCATTTGGTCCAGGTACCATTATTCACCCTTGGGATGCAAACCCAGATCCAATTCAAAGAGCAAAAGATAAAATGGATGCAGCTTTTGAATTTATCACAAAGATTGGGGCTCCTTACTATTGCTTTCACGATATTGATTTGATTGACGAAGGAAAGGATATTGCAGAATACGAGCAAAGAATGAAAATCATCGTGGAGTATGCTAAGCAGAAGCAAGCAGAAACTGGTGTAAAATTACTTTGGGGAACTGCTAATGTATTTAGCAATCCACGCTATATGAATGGTGCATCGACTAACCCTGACTTTGATGTTTTGGCATATGCTGCAACTCAGGTTAAGAATTCCATTGATGCCACTATCGCATTGGGAGGTGAAAATTATGTGTTCTGGGGTGGACGTGAAGGTTATATGTCTTTGTTGAATACTGATATGAAGCGTGAAACTACCCATCTGGCAAAGTTTCTAACCATGGCTAGAGATTACGCCAGAAAGAATGGTTTTAAAGGAACATTCTTTATCGAACCTAAGCCAATGGAGCCTACAAAACATCAATATGATTACGATGCTGCAACAGTAATCGGGTTTTTGAGAGAGCATGGACTTGATAAAGATTTTAAATTGAATATTGAAGTTAACCATGCAACTCTTGCAGGTCATACTTTTCAGCATGAACTTCAGGTTTCTGCCGACGCAGGTATGTTAGGTAGTATAGATGCCAATAGAGGTGACTACCAAAATGGTTGGGACACTGATCAGTTTGCGATGAATTTACAGGAAATGACGGAGGCCATGTTGGTTATTTTGAACTCTGAAGGGCTTCAAGGTGGTGGAGTTAATTTTGATGCAAAACTCAGAAGAAACTCAACTGATCCTGAGGATTTGTTCTTGGCACATATTGGGAGTATGGATGCTTTTGCAAGAGGCATGTTAATCGCTCAAGATATTTTGGATAAGTCAGATTATCTAGAAAGAAGAAAGACTAGATATGCAAGCTATGACTCAGGAAAAGGAAAAGCTTTTGAGGAAGGTACTTTGACCTTGGAGGATCTTAGAAATTATGCTGCTGATAATGGCGAACCAGCTCAAACCAGCGGAAAGCAAGAATATTTTGAAAACTTGTTAAATAGATTTATCTAAGCTAGTTTTTATTGATTGGTTTAAAGTCCTGATAAAGTTTTCTTTGTCAGGACTTTTTTGTTATTGTCCTTTCAATATTTTTCTTCAATTTTCACTTGTATTCCCATAAATACTATGAAACGATACTTTATCCTATTAGTAATTCTGGCAAATTTTGCCTGTGATTCCGACAAATTCGAGTCAGAAGTAACCCTTCCAAAATTATTTGAAGATGGAATGGTTTTTCAGAGAGATCAAAAAATTCATGTTTGGGGAAAAGGGATTCCTAATAAAAAAGTAAGAGTATCAGTAGCGGGATTACTAGGAAGCACTGAAGTGGAAACTGATAGTACATGGTCAATTATGCTGCCTGAATCAAAAGCCGGAGGTCCTTTCATTCTAACGGTCAACAACACCCAGATTAATGATGTCTATCTAGGAGATGTTTGGGTTGCTGGTGGACAGTCAAATATGGAATGGGCATTAAAATCCCAAGTGATAGGAGCTGAAGATGAAATTGCTGAAGGTGGATTTCCAGAAATCAGATTTTTCAAGGTTCCACAATCTTACAGTGCAAAACCTCTAGAGGATGTTGTAGGAGGAGAGTGGAGAGTTGCTA
>NZ_JAHEBC010000309.1 GCF_024642405.1 Algoriphagus sp.
TTAGAAGTCTGTGATTCCATAATCGAAAAGGCAAAAGCTGAAGCTGATGAGTTTTATGAAGAACTTCAGGATCGGGTTTTGGATAAAGATTTAAAACAAATCCAGCGTCAGGCCTATGCTGGAATGATGTGGTCAAAGCAATTTTATTATTATGACGTCGAAAGATGGCTAGAGGGTGATCCAGGCAGGTACGTCCCGCCAGTCTCGCGTAAAAAAGGAAGAAATAGCAATTGGAAACATTTGCAGAATTATGATATCATCTCTATGCCGGACAAATGGGAATATCCTTGGTACGCAGCATGGGATTTGGCTTTTCATTGTATTCCTATCGCAAGGATTGATCCTGAATTTGCAAAAGCTCAACTCCTACTTCTTTTAAATGAGTGGTATATGCATCCAAATGGACAAATTCCTGCCTACGAGTGGAATTTTTCGGATGTGAATCCTCCTGTGCATGCTTATGCTGTCCAGCGAGTATATCAAATAGACAAAAAGGCCAACGACGGAAAGGGTGACTTTGAATTTCTAGAACGAGCTATGCATAAGCTTATGCTCAATTTTACCTGGTGGGTAAATCAAAAGGATAGCGACGGCCAAAATATTTTTGAGGGGGGCTTTCTCGGACTTGATAACATCAGTGTTTTTGACAGAAGTCATGCCCAGCGATATCAAGGCAAGTTGGAACAGGCTGATGCAACTTCTTGGATGGCTATGTTTTCTCTCAACTTGCTAAGAATAAGTCTTGATCTTTGTGAAACTAATAAAGTTTACCAATTCACGGCTACGAAATTTCTCGAACACTTTTTATATATCGCCGGAGCAATGAGTAATATTTCCGCAGAAGGAATTTCACTCTGGGATGATGAAGATAATTTCTTTTATGATGTTTTTCACGTTCCTGGTAAGGAATCAAATCGGATGAAAGTAAGATCCATTGTGGGATTAATCCCACTTTTTGCGGTTGAGCCGATTCGGGAAGATTTATTTGATCAGTTACCTGAGTTTAAACAGCGATTGGAATTTTTCCTCAGAGAAAAACCAAAATTGGCAGCTTTGGTTTCGAGTTGGATTCAGCCAGGATTCGACAGAAGAAGATTGTTCTCTCTTTTAAGAGGCCATAGAATGAAAAGCATTCTTCATAAAATGTTGGATTCAGATGAATTTTTGAGTGAATATGGGATTAGATCGCTTTCTAAATATCATTTGCATAACCCATATTCCTTGAAAATTGCTGGAGATACACTTTCCGTCAAATATACCCCTGGAGAATCCGACACCGTGATGTTTGGAGGAAATTCCAATTGGCGAGGTCCGATCTGGTTCCCTATCAACTACCTGATTATTGAATCACTGAAAAAGTTTGATTTTTACTATGGAGGTGATTTTTCAATTGAATACCCCACGGGATCAGGCAGGTATATGACCATGGATATAATTGCAAAAGAACTTTCTTTCCGATGTATGAAGATTTTCATGAAGGATGAAAAAGGAAACAGACCGGTGTATGGATATAACAAGAAATTCCAGGAAGACCCCCATTTCAAAGATTATATTCTTTTTTATGAATACTTCCACGGAGATTCAGGATTAGGGTTGGGTGCATCGCACCAAACCGGTTGGACAGGACTTGTCGCAGAAATGATTCATAAATATTACAAAGTAAGAGAAGACAAGGAGCATGACTCTCAAACCCTTTTTAGAAGCTAATAGAATTGAAGCGGGCTGTGATGAGGTGGGAAGAGGATGCCTAGCCGGGCCAGTGGTGGCAGCAGCAGTGATTCTTCCTCCCAATTACTCCAACCAATGGATCAACGACTCAAAAAAATTAGGAAAGAAACAAAGAGAGGATCTGATCGAAGAAATCAAAGACAAAGCTTTAGCTTGGAAAATTGCAGAGGCTTCAGTGGAAGAGATTGACAGAATTAATATTCTCAATGCCTCTTTTCTAGCCATGACCCGAGCTGTCAAAGGTTTGTTAATTTCACCAGAACATCTTTTGATCGACGGAAACAGATTCAAATCCGATCTTTCCATTCCTTTTACCTGCGTGATCAAAGGAGATGGAAAGTTTGCCAGTATTGCCGCTGCTTCAATTTTAGCCAAAGTCTATCGGGATCAATTTATGGAGCGTTTAACTGAAGAATTTCCACATTATGGATGGGAGCGGAATGCAGGATATCCTACCAAAGCTCATCGAATAGGAATCGAGGAAAATGGAGACTGCATTTGGCATAGAAAGAGTTTTAGACTGTTGAAATCACAAACTGAACTTTTCAAGTAAAATTGAATGGGATTGAAACACTTGAACTAATCTATCTCCTTTCCATTAAATTTGCTTTAAAGTAAAGCCCAATCAAATGCCACATCCACTCTACCTGCATTTATCCAAATATGTTGTCGTTTCTGAATCTGAATTTTCAGACATATTGAATTTCTTTGAAAAAAGAAAATTGTCAAAAAAAGAAATCATCATGCAGGCGGGGACCAAATGCAATTCCAACTATTTTGTAGCTCAAGGTTGCCTTCACATGTATTTGGTTAATGAAAATGGTAATGAACAAACCGTGCAGTTTGGAATAGAAAATTGGTGGATCACTGATTTTATGGCTTTTCAACACCAGAAAACCACAGATTACTTTATCCAAGCAGTGGAGAATTCTGAAATCTTATGTATAGATTCAAAAAAGCAAGAGGAACTTTTCAAGAAATTCCCTCAAGTAGAAAGTTACTTTAGAATCATCTATCAAACGGCTTATGGAGCTGCGATAAATAGATTAAAGTACATTTTCACCTATTCTAAAGAAGTGATTTATTATAAGTTTAGAGAGCAATTTCCTGATTTTGTAGCTAGGGTACCTCAATATTTGGTGGCTACTTATCTCGGATTAACACCTGAATACCTCAGCCAGATTAAACATAAACAGCAATCTTAAACCAGCTTATTTTTTTTCTTGGGTATCGCTGATATTTTTGAAACAATTCAAAGTGATCAACTTCAGCTATGAAAAACTCTCAATTAATTCTTGTTGCAATTGCCTTTACTCTTTTTGCCTGTTCTGGGAATTCTGGTGGAAATGGATTTCAAGCAGAAACTCATATAGACACCTTGAGTACACACCTGAAGCCCTTTAAAGAAAATTTACCTACTATTGGTCTACTGATATATAATGGGGTTCTCACCACAGAAGTCACTGCATCCGCAGATGTATTCTCGAAGCCTACAGAAGCTGGTGAACAATTATTTAATGTAATTACCATTGCTGAAACGAGTGAGCCGGTTGTTTCGGAAGAAGGGTTGAAAATTGTTCCTGATTTTACTTTCCAAAACTCCCCCAAGTTGGACGTTTTATTTGTTCCAAGTGCTTACGATATGTATTCGCAGGTTCATAATGACAATATCATTCGATTTATCCAGGAGAAAAATAAAGAGACAATTTATACTGTCAGTAATTGCGCAGGAGCTCAGCTCATCGGTAAATCCGGAATTGCAGACGGAAAGAAAATAGTGACCTGGATTGGTGGTGGAGAACAACTACAAAAGGATTACCCAAACTTATTGGTGCAGGACGAGAACTTAATGAGTTATGTGGAAGACGGGAAATTCCTTTCCTCAAATGGCAATTTAGCCAGTTACATTTCTGCATTGGAATTAGTAGAAAAAATGAGTTCAGTTGAACACCGGAAATTTGTGGAATCCTATCTTTATTTAGATAGGCTTAAAGAATGGAAATAAAAAAAGCAAACCGTTATTTACAGTTTGCTTTTAAATAAAAATGGTGATTGAGGGTTACTTTTCTTTCTTTACTACTATTCTTTCAAAAACTAATTTACCTGCACTATTTCCATTTGTAGAAATAGGTTCCAGAATTAAATTATCTCCATTGAACTCCAATATTTTGGCCTGCTTAACATTTTCACCTTCATGAATGGTTAAAATATTATCTTCATTCAATTCTATTTTGGCTTTTTTTAAAACGATTTCATTGTTCACAAAATCCGTGTAGGCAAGACTATCACCTTCGGTGAATTTATAAACTGTATTTTCAAGTCTATAATTTATTTTTGTCTCCAAATTAGCACGAAAATCTGCGCTGGAACTGAGGTATTGAGGAGACGATTTGATTTTTTTGATACCATCAAAATCGACAAGTTGCCAACTTCCGATTAGTTCTTGATATTGAATCTGGTTCCAGCCAAGAACCAAGCTTAAAAACAGGGTATATACAAAAGATAGATTCATACTTTTTTGTGTGGCAATTATTTTGCCAAAAAAATAGACTGATCCTAATACAATTTTATGAGCCTTTTATTGAACCACCTTGCTCGCCAAAAAAGGAAGCCATTCTTCCGCTTGTCGCTCGGCATATTCTGCTAAGAAATAAGAAAGAGTTGGTCTGAATGGTTGATTTTTAAGAGTCAAGCCTGCTTGCTCCGGAGATTTGTCTCCTTTATTAACATTACATCTATGACAAGCTGTAACTAAGTTCATCCAATTTGTTTTTCCTCCTTTTGATCTTGGTACGACATGATCAATCGTTAAATGTCTCTTGCTTCCACAATATTGGCACTCACCATTATCCCTACGAAAAAG
>NZ_JAHEBC010000310.1 GCF_024642405.1 Algoriphagus sp.
CAAAACTGGAAGAATACCAGCGTAAAATGGAAGTTTGGCAAAAAGAGAATGCTACAAAGATCCAGGAGTTTCAAAAAAGAATACAAGAAGAAATCAAGAATAAAAACGATAACAAGTAATTGATCGTTTAGAAAGAGAAATGCCTGAAAAGGTAATTGTGTGTTGACGCTTCGAAAAAGACTTGCCCATTGAGCAGGTCTTTTTTCGTTAAAATTCATTTCAATAAAAATATTTGGAAGAACTAATTTTAGTACATAGCATTTATTCCATCCAAGAATTTTAAGTTTGGTTTTTATTGATTTATGAAATCTAATTCAAAGCGTTCCCTACTCTTTATTTTCATCACCATCCTAGTCGATGTGATTGGACTTGGGGTGATCATACCTGTTGTGCCAAGTCTTATTGAAGAACTGACAGGGGAAGGTTTGAGTAAAGCTTCCCAGTATGGAGGATGGCTTCTCTTTTCTTTTGCTGCTATGCAATTCATTTTTTCTCCAATTATGGGAGGGCTTTCTGATCGTTATGGAAGGCGCCCAGTTTTATTACTTTCACTTCTTGGATTGGGGATAGACTATGTATTTCATGCATTAGCACCAACATTATTTTGGTTGTTTGTTGGGAGGTTGGTAGCAGGAATGTTTGGAGCCAGTTTTACTACGGCCACTGCTTATATTGCGGACGTGAGTACTCCTGAAAAGCGATCTCAAAATTTTGGGTTGATTGGTGCTGCTTTTGGCCTTGGGTTTATTATTGGGCCTGTTATCGGGGGTATAGCGGGGGCTGAGTTTGGCCCACGAGCTCCTTTTTTGGTAGCTGCTGCACTCTCTTTATTGAATGTAATTTATGGATTTTTTGTATTGCCTGAATCCCTTGAAAAATCTGAAAGAAGAGCATTTGACTGGCGGAGGGCAAATCCTATAGGATCCTTGATGAACTTGAGAAAATACCCTGTAATCTCTGGGCTAGTAGTCTCTTTGGTTTTGATTTACATTGCCGGTCATGCTGTTCAAAGCAATTGGGCATATTACACCATGTTTAAATTCAATTGGGATGAAGCGATGGTCGGGTATTCTCTAGGAGTTGTAGGTTTATTGGTAGCAATTGTTCAAGGAGGATTGATTCGGATTGCAATCCCAAAGTTGGGACAGGCCAATTCTGTTTATGTTGGGATAGGATTGAATGCAGTTGGGCTTTTCTGCTTTGGGGCAGCTAGTGTCAGTTGGATGATGTTTGTTTTTTTAATTCCATACTGTCTTGGGGGAATTTCAGGACCTGCTTTGCAAGGTATTATATCGAGTCAAGTCCCTTCAAATCAGCAGGGAGAATTACAAGGAGCTTTGACTAGTTTAATAAGTTTGACTTCAATTATCGGACCTCTGATGATGAATTCAATTTTCGCTTATTTCAGTACAGATCAGGCTCCTTTTTATTTGCCGGGAGCTTCTTTTTACTTAGCTGCTTTGCTCATGGTGATAAGTCTTTTTTTCGCGTATCGAGTACTTTCAACGCGACTTTTAAAAGCTATTTAAAATCCGGATTATTTAACTATATTTTTAATTAACAATCATTCAGTCTATTTAATTCTTTTTAAGACTGCTTTAAAAATTTATGGGAAAACACTCCACTTTTCAGGTGGCAAGAATGAGATGTGATGCCAAGATTATATCATGTTAGAAAAAAAGCCCTCTAAAACGTCAAAAAATGGGACTTTTTGGAATTTATAAAGAGCTGTTAATCATCTCAATACCCTTAAAAAAATCTTTGAAATATTTTAATAAATATTGGCTTGGATGAAAGTTTTGGCTACTTTTAAGATAAAGTGGGAAAAAGTGGGGGAAAGTGGTAGAATGTGTATAGCATTTTATTACTTTTGTCTTTACCACCTATTCGAGATATAAAGGAAAATGTTCAATAGCCATTATGATTGCAAGCTAGATCCCAAAGGGCGTCTGGTTTTGCCTGCCAAGATCAAGGCGGCAATACCGGAGGCTAATGGGAGTGTGCTTATGCTTAGAATGGCTGAAGATAGGTGTTTGGCTCTATATACTTTAGTGGAATATAGAAAATTGGAGAATCAAATTAAGTCTCTAAACATCAATAATCAGGAGCAAAGGTTATTGATGCGATCTTTTTTCAATTCGGTAACTGAAGTGGAGTTGGACAATGCGGGTAGGTTATTGATACCAAAGCAATATCAGGCCTATGCAGGCTTGGAAAAAGAAATAATGGTAGCAGGAAATGGCAACCGGATAGAAATCTGGAATTCTAAAAACTATCAGAATAATATAATTATGGATCCGGCTGATTTGTCCAGCCTGATGGAAAAGCATCTCTCTTAATCTCATGACGGAGTCTATCTACCATATCCCAGTGATGCTAGCTCAATGCACTGAAGGCTTGGCTATTGATCCTAACGGGACTTATGTTGATGTCACTTTTGGAGGTGGAGGTCATTCAAGAGAAATATTGAAGCATTTAGATAAAGGCCATTTGTATGGCTTTGATCAAGATCAAGATGCGATTGCGAATATCCCTGAAAGCGAAAACTTCACATTTGTTCAGGCAAACTTCAGGGACTTAAAGAGATACCTCAGACTCCATGGGGTAAGAAAGGTAGATGGAATATTGGCTGATCTCGGGATTTCTTCTCATCAAATTGATGAACCAGGTCGGGGATTTTCTACCCGGTTTAGCGGTGATCTAGACATGCGGATGAATCAGTCTTCAGAACTATCCGCCAAAGAAGTCTTGAATACTTATGAGGAGTCAAGACTTCATAAGATTTTCGGCATTTATGGGGAGGTAAAAAATGCAAAAACTTTGGCCCAGGCTATTGTCTCTGAACGAGCTTCCCAACCTTTCGAGACGACTGAAGGCTTTACTGCTTTTCTGAAAAAATATGCTCCTCGAGGCAAAGATTTTAAATATTATGCTCAGGTTTTTCAGGCATTGAGGATAGAAGTAAATGATGAAATGGGGGCCTTGGAAGAGATGTTGCTTGATTCAGTAGATCTTTTGAATCCCGAAGGTAGGCTTGTAGTAATGAGCTATCATAGTCTTGAAGACCGATTGGTCAAAAACCTGATTCAAAAGGGAAAATTTCAGGGTGAAGTAGAAAAGGATTTTTATGGGAATCTCATCAGGCCTCTGGAGCCAGTTAGTCGCGGTGTCGTAGTGGCCGATGAGGAGGAAATAGCTAGAAATCCTAGAGCAAGAAGTGCCAAGCTGAGAATTGCTAAAAAGACAGGGAAATGAGTGAGAACACATTTAAGAAGAAGCTAAAAAAAGAAAACGCACCTAAAAAAGGGAACGCGCCACGTAAAACCATTTTCACTTGGATTGAAGAAAAATTGAACGTGACCGGCTTACTAGGAGAAGGAGTTCCAGTTCAATTGGTTCCTCCGGTTGGCTTCGTTGTTTTTCTAGCACTCATCTATATATGGAGTAATCACCATGCGGAAAACATGGTAAGGAGAATTGAAAAAGCTCAACAGGAAGTCGAAGACCTTAGAGCAGACGTAACCACGCTAGAGGCTGAATACATGCTTAGTAGCATGCAGTCAGAAGTTGCCAAGCGAGTTGCCTCTCAAGAAATAGAAGAATTGAATCAGCCACCAATCAAAATAGAGATTGATAAGTGAATATAAAACGATCCATATTGCTCCGAGTAAGGGTGGTTTTCATCCTAGTTGCTCTAGTTGCAGCAGCAATACCCTATCGTATTGCTCAGTTGCAACTGGACGAAGGAGATAAATGGAGGGAAAAAGCAGAAACTATCAATTTTCAATACAGAGAGGTTGCCGCTACAAGAGGGAATGTTTATGCTGGAGATGGAAGTCTTTTGGCTACCAGTCTTCCTTTTTACCGAGTGGCAATAGATCCTACGATAGTAAAAGAAGATCGTTTTAAGTCAAAAATTGATTCACTTTCCGAAAAGCTTTCAGCTTTTTACAAAGATAAATCCGCAAAGGCATATAAAAGAATGATCACAGATGCCCGGAAGGACAACAAGCGATACTTGGTATTAAATAGAAGACAAATTGGATACCAAGACATGCAACAAATGTCGAAGTGGCCTATTTTCAGAGGGGGCAGATTAGGCGGAGGAGTATTATTTGAAAAAGTCGAGAAGCGTTATAGACCATTTAATTCCCTTGCCAGTAGAACTGTTGGATTTTTGAATGAAGATGATTATGGCGCAGGAATAGAGTATTCATTTAATGAATATTTAAAGGGAAAAGACGGGAAGGCACTATTTCAAAGATTGGCAGGTGGGAGCTGGAAACCTGTTTTTGATGCTGAAGATGTAAAGCCCGAAAATGGATTTGACGTGATTACAACCTTGGATGTAAACATACAGGATGTTGCTGAAACGGCTTTGTTGGCACAATTGAAAGATAGAGATGCAGAGTTTGGATCTGTGATCGTCATGGAAGTGAAAACAGGACAAATCAAAGCCATTGCAAATCTTCAAAAAAATAAAGGGGGTTATGGGTATGGTGAGAATTACAATTTCGCCATTGGGGATCAGGGGAATACAGAGCCTGGATCCACTTTCAAGCTCCTATCTATGCTGGCTCTATTAGA
>NZ_JAHEBC010000311.1 GCF_024642405.1 Algoriphagus sp.
CTTGGTGGTATTTCAATTTGTTATTTCCATTGGGATTATAGTCTGTACGCTGGTCATTCGGGATCAACTGAGTTTTATGCAGAATAGGAATTTAGGCATGAATCTAGATCAAAAGATCATTGTAGAAGGCCCCAATGATGTAGGGGAAAATAAGAAAAGTAAAATGGCGAACTTCAAGCAGAGTTTGCTTTCTCAGGTTTTTATAAAAGGAATAGGTGCATCTAATGCTCTTCCAGGAATCAGTTATAATTTTTCCGCAGGTGGAATTACTCCAATGGTTCCCAGACCTGAGGATAAGGATAAAAGTTATGCCATGATGATCATGGATGATCAGTTTATACCAACATATGAAATTGAATTAGTGGCAGGAAGAAACTTTAGCCAAGCAGATGCAGAGCAAGGTTGGGGAGCGGCGAAAAAACTGATCTTGAATGAGAGTTCGGTGAGAGAACTGGGTTTTCAAAGTACAGCAGATGTCATTGGTAAAAACATCCTTTGGGGTGACCCATATGAAGTAATAGGTGTCGTCAAAGATTATCATCATATGTCCTTGAGAGAAAAGATCTCTCCGATGATTTTCCTTCCTTCTCAAGCGGATGGCTATTTTTCATTAGTAGTGGATCCCAATCAGATGGTAGGAAACCTCGCTTCTATCCAAAGTATTTACGAAGATATATTTCCGGGAAATCCATTTACCTACTTTTTCATGGATGAGAAATTTGCTTCACAATATCAGTCAGATCAGCAATTAAGTAAGGCTTTTACGATAGCGGGCATCTTAGCAATCATGATTTCCTGTCTGGGATTATTTGGCTTGGCAGCTTATACGGTTCAGCAAAGGTCAAAAGAAATAGGTATCCGAAAAGTGCTCGGAGCAAGTAGCGCCAGCCTTCTGAGTTTGGTCAGCAAGGATTTTATAATCATAGTCGGCATAGCCATGATCTTTGCATTTCCGATTGCTTGGTATGCCATGCAAAGTTGGCAAGAGTCATTCCCTTATAAAGCTGGATTATCGATTTTATCCTTCTTTGTTGCGGGTGGATTGACTTTGCTTATTGCGATTTTGACTGTAGGTTCTCAAGCCTTGAAAGCAGCTTGGTCAAATCCAGTGGATTCGATTAAAGATGAATGAAAGAGATTTATGAAATGGGATATATGACGTATGATTTAATTCCGACAGAAGGCGGATGGTTGAAGAATTGAAACCTTAATGCTGAAATTAGTAAATCCCGAAATTGCTTTACAGTAAAATGAGTATTTAGTAATACTATAACCCAGGACTCATGTTTAAAAATTATTTCAAAATTGCCCTTAGAAATCTCCAAAAAAACAAGGTCTATTCCATTATCAATGTATTGGGATTGACCTTGGGATTTTTATGCTGTATGTTGATCATGCTTCATGTGAAAGATGAACTTTCATACGACAAGTTTATCCCAAATCATGAGCAGATTCACAGGGTGGCTTTGGAAAGGATTTATCCGGACCATGTGAATTTTTATTCTATCATTCCTCACAGCTTTGCGGAAGTAATGCAAATGGAATTAAAAGGTGTGGAAGAAGCGACTAAAATTTTTTACTTCGGCAGGGGAAATATCATCACTTATGAAGATACCCCATATGAGGAGGATTTTGTGGCGGCAGTAGATTCTAATTTTTTCAATGTATTTGATTTTGTCCTGCTTCAGGGTAATCAAGAAACGGCATTGGCAGAACCCAATACTGCTGTTATTTCAAAATCAACTGCAGAGAAAATATTTAAAGGTCAATCCCCTATAGGAAAGACCATTGAGCAGGGAGCTGCTGAATATGAAATCACCGGTGTGATGGAAGATATGCCAGAGAATTCCCATATGAAGTTGGAATACCTGATTTCGAGTTCTTCATTTCCCTTTATTGATCAGGAAAACTACACCTCATTTTCTGCGCATACCTATTTGAAAATAGATCCAAATGTATCAGCGGAAGAAGTAGAAAAACAGATTCCCGCTTTAGTAACCAAATATGCATCTGGGCAAATCGAGAGAGGTCTTGGGATCAGTTATGCGGACTATACTGCCGCTGGAAACGGATACCGATATTTTCTTCAACCAGTCGCCGATATTCATTTGCATTCCAATCTGGAAGGTGAATTTAAGGCTAACGGCAATTATCTATATGTCTATATTTTTATTTCGATTGCTGCTTTTATCCTGGTTCTCGCTTGTATTAATTTCATCAATTTGGCTACTGCTAGATCTGCTGACAGAGCCAAAGAGGTAGGAGTGAGAAAGGCTATGGGTTCGGATAGGAAACAGATTATCACACAATTTTTATTGGAAGCAGTTTTATTGACGATCATCAGCTTATTGGTTGGGATAGTTTTGGTGAGCTTTGCAGTTCCATTTTTCAATAACCTCGCTCAGAAATCTTTAGTATTTGATTTTAATGCAATGATTACTTCCATTCCATTATTGCTGCTGTTTGGGGTAGGAGTTGGTCTATTGGCAGGGTATTATCCAGCATTCCATATTTCAAAATTCAATACAATCAGTATCCTAAAAGGAAAGTTGAAAACCAGTAAAGGGAATTGGCTGAGAAACGGTTTGGTAGTTTTTCAATTTGGGATCGCGATCGTATTGATCTCGGGAACCTTGATCATCAATGAGCAGATCAATTTTATCCAATCTACCAGTCTTGGTTTCGATAAGGAAAATGTGTTGGTTTTGAGACGCTTCGGAAATCAACCTAATCACGATGCTCTAAAACAGGAAATTGAAAATATGCCAGGCGTGATCTCAGCCGGAAAAACAAGCACCATGCCCGGTCAAGGGACTTTTGGAGTACAGTTTACCAAACCTGGTGGAGGAGATGTCTTGACTACAAAAGGATTTGCTACCGAGGCAGATTTATTTTCTACTATTGGTATTGAGCCAAAACAAGGTAGAGTTTTTGATGAAAATTTCAACGATTCCCTTTCCTTGATCTTGAATGAATCTGCAGTCAAAGTATTTTTTGGAGATCAGAACCCATTAGGTCAACATCTGATGACGACTAATAATATCAATGGAGAAAATGTAACTTCCGAATTGACCGTAGTGGGAGTGGTGGCGGATTTCAATTTTGAGTCTTTGCATACCAAGGTCACCCCATTGGCAATTTTCAATACCAAAAACCCAGCAGGATTCACCAATTTTTTGGCGATTCGCTATGAGGCCAATAGACAAAATGAATTAATGGATTTGGTTGAACAAAAATGGAAAGAGCAAGCAGACGGAATTCCAATTTCATATTACTTCCTGGACAATAGTTTGGCCGAACTCTACAAAAATGAACAAACCTCCGGTAAGATCTTGGGAGTTTTTTCCGCATTGGCAATTTTGATTGCTTGCATCGGATTATTCGGATTGGCTGCTTACACCGCTTTCCTTCGTACCAAGGAGATTGGTGTTAGAAAAGTATTGGGTGCTTCGGTTGGAAGTATCGTGCTTTTGCTTTCGATCAATTTTGCCAAATTGGTGGCAATTGCCTTTTTAATTGCCGTTCCAATTGCCTGGTTTGCCATGGATGGCTGGTTAGATTCTTTTGCCTTCAAAGTAGACCTAGGAATCAATGTTTTCTTAATAGCAGGCTTATTGACTTTGGTAATAGCTTTATTGACTGTGAGTTATCAGGCTATTTCTGCTGCTGTTGTGAATCCTGTAAAAAGTTTAAAAAGTGAGTAGAAGAATTCAGGGTTTGGGATAATTCTAACATAATTCCAAATCCTGCCCTATCTACCTTCGATTCCAATAAATCTTTAAATTATTGGTTGCCCGGCCAGCAGCTATTAGGTCCAACTTTCCATCTCCATCAAGATCTGCTGAGGTCAGGCTTTCACAAGCCATCCCGTTTTGATCGATCCAATGAGTTTTAAATTCATCATAGGAGTCATTTAAAGGCTCATAAAGTTTGATTCCGAAATCTCCATCTTCATTAGGTACTCGAGAACCGGCAACGATTTGTACAGTACCTGTTCCCAGAAAATCTCCGGTGACGATCCCATGCCCTTCTTTCAGGCTTTCATCCAAAACCGCCCGTTTCATTTTAGTTGTTCCTATTTCTCCTGAAGAATGGATATACGCCGAAACCCGATTTCCATGCATGGGCTCAATTCCTGCCAGAAGCATTCCATTAGAAGATGTTTCTGCTAAACTCAATTCACCAAAAGAATAATTTTCGATGATGAATTTTTGATCCAAGGAAGATGCCCATTCTCCATTTTGAAAAGAGAAAGATTTCACCCCTTCTTTTCCTCCAATAAGAATGGTTTCCCCTTCTCCAATACCCAAATCTTTTGAAGTCATATTATGCGTCAAATGCATGGATTGGTCAATTACTTGGGTTTTCCATCCTTCCTTAGGGTTTTCAGGCATTTCATAAGCTAATACTTTTACACCCAATCCTTCACCTCCTTGATTGCCTCGACCATGTAATGGAAGAACCACTAAATGTGCATTATTAGCAGCTGTTTTTACCCAATACATTCTATGTACAGTTGGCTCATGCGGGAGTGTGACAGGCGTCCATAGCTTAGTAGGATCTGAAGTTCGAATCAGATAATG
>NZ_JAHEBC010000312.1 GCF_024642405.1 Algoriphagus sp.
TTTCATGCCGAGTTGTGGGTTTTTAGAAAAAAGTGAAAAGTCCTTAAAATTGTTTGCAAAATAATGAATATTAAGTAGCCCTGCTAGGAATCGAACCTAGATCTAGCGTTTAGGAAACGCTAGATCTACAACCTGGGTCCTTGACTTGATTTCAAACAACTCAATTAACGGATTAAACATTAAAATAATTTCTATAGAAGATCCAAATTTTCTAGCCATTCTATAGATTACCACGAACGATTAGTTCCAAGCATTGTCATATGCATTCCTAAATAGTGTATTTAAGGAATTGGTACTGTCCAGATTTCCACCTCTACCATTAGCAAGAAAAACAATTTCAATTTTATTTTTTGGAAAGGTCATAATGATTGTTCTTACTCCTTGACCACTTCCATTGATATAGGAACCTTGCTTTGAAAAATAAGTGCCTTGAGTGCCGACTATTGGGCTAGTAAAAGGATTTATATCTCCCCAACCCAAGTAATTCAAGTACATCGTTGTTCTTTCCAATTTGGACAACAAAACTTGTGAATTATTCAAAAATGCTTGAAACCTAGCAATATCTAAAGTACTCATATAAAGTCCGCCGCTTCCCAACATATCACTTACATCGCCTATATCCCAACCTTCCACAGTTGGAAGATCTCCTACTCTATAACCCAGAACTGAGTTGCTTTCGGAAATAGCCGATGTAATTCCAGTCGGGGTAAAAATACGGGTTTGAAGAAAGCTGGAATAAAATTGCTTGATCTTAGCTTGTTGACCCGATTCTGTGTTTAAACCTAAAAGATTTTGATTAGCCATTTGAAAAATGATGTATTTAATAAAGAAAAAATTCGCATTGGAATAGGAAAATGATTGGTTATTGCTAACAGAATTTGAGCTAGCCAATATTTTCATATTAGCTAAGGATCCATCGACTGTTTGCGGAAAACCTGTTCGATGTGTTAATAAATTTCTAAAACTCAGACTTCTCACCTGTTGACTTGCTCCTAAAACTGGAGGTAAATAGGGGCCAATCGGCAAATCAAGCATTGAAATTAAGCCTGTCCCGTAGGTCCTCAAGGCAATAATTAAGCTTGTCGTACCAATAGCTTTGTCAATACTTGCTAAATAAATTGGAGAAGTGAGATCTGTAGGCTTAGTTTCTCTTCCTTGTTTCCAATTTCCAAAAGTGCCGCTTTTAGCAAGATCCCCTTCATTGTTAATAATGTAGGAATAGCCTACCCACTGATTACCCAAACTTGAAACAATATTTGCCTCAAATTGGTCAATGTCAAATTTCAATTCATTGGGGTTGTACTTATCAGGTACTGAGGGCTTAGGAAGAAAAGGGATTATTTCGCAACTTGAAATAAGAAATGGAAGTCCTATAAGGATCCAAAACATCAGTTTTAATTTATCGGTTTTCATAAAGTTGGGATTTAAGTATACCCAAAAATGAATACTTCCATTTAAAATGCGGATGATAAATTGACCATTACCGTGTTTGAATTTACCGATACTAGTTTTGAAGAATCTAAATAATTTTGAAATTAGTAAAATCCATTTTTTTGAAGCATCAAATCCAATTCTCGCGTTGTCACCAATACCATAAGAAAATCAGCTGTATTTTATCTATTTCTTTCTGTAATCCTTTTTCTAGGATCCTGTAAGTGGAGTGGTTATTGAAAAATTACCAAAAATGTAAAAACAAATAGGGCCAAAATATTGGCCCTATTTGTTTTAGGAATTAGAAACCGAGGCCTTTGCTTTTTTCGACGCCTTATTTTTCTTTTTCTTAGGTCTTCTGGCTCCAAAAATTTTCTCAAAGTGTATTAACTCAAAAAAAAACCGGGCAAAAAGTCCGGTTTTCTAAATAGGAATTCTGACAATTATCTTCCTGTAGTTGGGTCAGGAGTATTCCTTGAGTCCCAATAGCGTGACCAAATGAAGATCATTTCCCAATCAAATTTGGATCTGAATAATTGTACACTAGCCCAATCAATATCTCCGCTTTCGTCATAATTATCAGATATTAGGCCATAAATGGCACCATTTCCTCCAAATCTCAGAAACTTACCTTTTTCATTTTCAAGAGGAATACCATAATGTTTACTTATGGATTCAATCAAGATATCTGCTTTTCCTCTTGCCTCTATTCTTGCGGCCTCTCTGACCTTTTGAATGGCTGGTAGTAGCAAACTAGTTGCAATTGGATCCAAACCAGAATTTATTTCAAGTTCCAAAAGGCCAGCCTGTGTTTGAGAAGGTTCAGCATTCCATCTATCTACTCTCTTTAAAAATTCTACAGTTTCCTCAAGTTGTGACTTTTTTATAGGAGGGAAACTGTCATTGCACCAATCACATCCAGTTGCTTTACCTGGTCCAAAGCCTATTTTTTTGGCATAATAGAATTCATCTTCATCTGATTCACCGGGTATATCTGGAATTTTCAAGTAGTAATCAGCAGCTGCTTCCTCATCCATCACAAATCCCAAAATGACATCTCCTCTGCTTCGTTGAGGATCCTTTGGAATAGTTTCATGCCTAAGCATATTCCCTAGCAAGTCAAGGTTTTGGTCAAAAATCTTCTCGGAAAAAATCACCATTTTATTAACAAATTCTTCCTTTGTTCTACTAGATTTTCGATACTCTTCCACCTTTCCCTCTGGTAATTGGGTCATTAATAATGGATAGGCATTTCCCATCATCCGTTGATTTCTTTCAATGCGGGCTACCATTCGATATGGCCACTGCACGGAAGTGCGTGCATTTTCATTTCCAGTAAGCCCAAGGGAAGTCCCATCCTCCACAGACAGTTCTTCTGATGGTAGGACTGCGTTTTGATTCATTGGGTCGCATCCCGAAGCGAGGACCATTACACCCATACTTAACAATAAAAGATACTTTTTCATGGTTTATAAAATTTAAATAGTTACTGTTTTGGAAGGGCTATTCCCCTCTTACGAACCAAACTTAGAAGGGTATTTTGGATAGGCTTTGACTGGATTGATGAGGAGGGAGTATCCTATTACAGATTGGCTTTTTCAATTGACCGAGATTAAAAAGTTTAATAAAACTGCGCCAATTAAGTTTTTTTCGAATCCATCAAATGGAGTCAGAGTTTCATCAATCAAAACTCTCAATCGATCAATCAGGGCAAAATGATTGATTAAGTAACTTCTAACTTTCCGGACTTACCAGTTCATCCAAGTACATGTTCAGACAATTCCTTAACTTATTCGAAACTTGAACCCTTTTGAAGTGCATATCGTCAGTCTCAAAGATCTGGAAGAAATTCTTCTACACTTTTCCCAATCCATGACCAAGATCGATTCGGAAGCAGAACTGCTTTGGGATTTGGTCGGCAATTGCATCAGTAAACTCAACTTTGAGGAAGCAGTAGTTTATTTATTGGATGAGACCGGAGAATTTTTGGTACAAAAAGCTGCCTATGGCTCCAAAGCCAGCCAAAATAGAAAAATCCTTCACTCTACCCGGATTCCAATAGGAGAAGGTGTCACTGGGAAAGTAGTCACCAGTGGTTTACCAGCTTTGATTTCAGATAAGCGAAAATATCCAGAGTATATACCCGATGATCAATTTATGCTCTCTGAAGTAGTAGTTCCGATACTATTGGAAGGAAAAGTCATTGGGGTTATTGATAGTGAAAATTACGAGCCGGGCTACTTCACAGAGCAACATGTAAGGATTTTGAATGCTGTTGCTTCTATCTATTCTGGGCAAATCGCCAGAATCCGTGCCGAAAAAAAGGTCAAAGAAGACCAAGAAAAACTCTTGGAGTTGCAAAAACGCAATTATCAATTTCAGCTGGAAGCACTATCTGCCCAGTTGAGCCCTCATTTTGTTTTTAATTCCCTGAATTCGATTCAAAATCAGATTTTCAAAGAAGATAAGGAAAGCTCTCTTCGCTTCTTGAGTATTTTCAGTAAACTCCTGAGGTATTTTTTGACCCAGCTAAAAGAGGAGTCTGCCTCCTTAAAAGAAGAAATTCAAATGATAAATTGGTATCTGGAAATCCAAAAGCTGCGCTATGGCAAAGTCTTGGAATATGAGGTAATAAATTCAATGAACTCCTTTCCTAAAAATGCCAAAATCCCTTCTCTTGTGGTTCAAAATCTGATTGAGAATCTACTAGAAGAACAAATTCAGAGTGCAAATGGAGCCATCGCTATACGAATAGAATTTTCAGAATTGGAGAATAAAATCTTGATGAAGGTTTGGGTGAGTCAGGAAAAATCAGGAGAGTCCCCCGAAAAAAGATCCTTCGGCAACCAACTCATCTCAGATTGGCAAGGTTTTGTCCAGTTACTTAACGAAATCAAATCTTATCGTATTCAATACGATGCCGGGGAAAAAGCTTGCCCAAAAGGGACGGCTAATTGTAAATATGTCAACCTGATTTTACCCAACTTATCCAACGAATGAGGCTATTTTTTACGGTACTGTTTTTAGGAATTTTTCAGTTTTCATTTGCATGGCAAAATGATGAGAATTACCATTTTCAGGTACCGATCAATCCATCCATCGTAGCCTTTGATTCCGCTGTCAAAATTGACCAGATGATAAGG
>NZ_JAHEBC010000313.1 GCF_024642405.1 Algoriphagus sp.
AACCTATCCAGAGAAAGCCTGCATTCTCAATTCCTGAAAATTGACTTGTAGCAATCGCCGCAATAAATAAGATTGCTGAAAGAACAGAAAGTGATTTAGTGATTTTTGGATTCAAGATTGAGGTATTTTGGGTGAAAGCTTTTGAAATTAACCCGAAAACAAGCTTTAAAACAAGTTTTCGGGTTCTACTATAGGTAAAATAGGTGATTAACTGTAAGTCCTGTCATGCGAACGCTTATCGTTCCACATATCTGTTGGAGCGAAATAAGATTGATCCGATGGATGCAAATGAGCTTTCACTACTTCATCATTTAATTCTATTCCTAGTCCAGGAGCGTCCAAAGGCACGGGAGCATATCCTTTATCAATCATTTTACCTCCTCCAGTCATTGTCACCAAATCCTCCCACCATGGTACATCTACAGAATGATGTTCAAGGGCAAGGAAATTCTGAGTAGCAGCAGCACAATGAACATTAGCCATAAAAGAAACTGGGGTTCCAGCTTGATGCATTGCCATCGCAATTCCTTTTTCTTCCGCATAATCAGCTATTTTTTTGGTCTCCAAAAGTCCTCCAGAAGAAGCCAAATCCGGATGCACAATATCTACTGCATGATTATCGATCAAATCTTTGAAATATTGAAGTAAATAGATATCCTCTCCTGTGGTTGTTGGAGTATTAAGTGCTGTAGTAATTGTTTTATGCTGCTCCCACATTTGCCAAGGCACCATATCTTCAAGCCAGGCCAGTCTGTATTTATCCAAGGCCTGCCCCAATCTGATACAGTTATTTAAGTCAAAATGACCATAGTGATCGGTGGAAAGCGGAATTTCATATCCTACTAATCCTCTCACATGATCGACAATCTTGGCAAGTTCATCTAACCCTTTTTCAGTAATTTGAACTCCTGTGAAGGGATGAGCAGTATTTGCATAGGACATATATCCACCCTGCCATTGACTTTTACCCATTTTAAAAATCTCCGGATTAACAATACAGCCTGGAATATCCATGATTTCACCAATCGATACATCCATTTTTAGCCAAGTATAGCCTTGCTCTTCAGTTCTATATTTAATAAGCCTCAATTGTTCTTCGGGAGAGCTAGCTTCAGGTGTATCTGCATATAATCTAACCGAATCTCGATATCTTCCTCCCAATAACTGCCATGCAGGAACATTATAGGCTTTTCCGCAAAGGTCCCAAAGTGCCATTTCTACACCACAGACACCACCGGCTTGACGGGATTGTCCACCAAATTGCTTGATGATTTTAAAGATTTTCTCCACGTTACATGGATTCTCCCCCAGAATCCGGCTTTTGAGCATCAGGGCATACTTAGGATCTGCTCCATCTCTTACTTCTCCTAATCCATAAACTCCTTGGTTTGTATCGATTCGAAGAATAGCTGTTCCTCCCATCACCGCAGTATGAGCATAGCGCAAATCTGTGATTTTTAAGTCAGAAGGAGCTGAAGCCCGACGTACGTTTTTAGTTGTTTCTGCCATAGTGTCTTCAATACTAAGACCCATTAAGGCTGTTAAACTCAAGCCACCAAATGCAGTTTTTTTCAAAAAATCTCTTCTGTTATCCTTGGTCAAAGGATTATCTATTTCTGCTTGCCGCTGAGCTGCATATTGCTGCTCGCGGATTTTATTTTTCTCAATCAGGTTTTGTAGGGTACCTTTCATAGTTTCTTAGGTTATTATTTTAAAAGTTTCATTGCGTCGACAAATACATAGCCGGCAAAAAGAGTTTTACAAAAGTCAAATTGCTTCAGTAGAACTCAATAATTTCTTTCTTTCAGGTAATTATCCAACTCTTCCTTTGTCATAGGTAGCTTCCCGGGATAGTTATTCAACCAATCCAGAAAATCTTTTTTGATCTCCTCAGTCCATTGACTATCAATTTGACCTGGGAGGTATTTGCCCTCTCGAAGTCTCAGATGACCAAATTCATCTCGTAAACCAGTTACTTCAGAGGTCAAAACCAATTCTTCTACCAAATATGCAGGAATGAAAATCACTCCGTATTTCTTTGCTAAAACAACATCTCCTGGAAGAACGGTTGCCCTTCCAATTCTAATAGGGCTGTTAATGGAAGTGAGCATCATCTGTTGGATGTAGGAAGGATCCTGACCTTTCATCCAAGCGTTGAAGCCTTCGATTTCTGAAAGACCTTCCTGATCTCGAACGGAACCATTAAAAATGACGCCTCGTTGTGAATTGGCAAAAATTGCATTGCCAAGATTATCACCGATCAAGGTTCCATCGGCAATTTTGCCATAGCCGTCTGCTACATAAACATCCCCATTTATCAGGATATCAATAGGCCATGAATTAGTCCCTCCATTTGGAGATCTTCCTTCTTTGACTACACCTTGATCCTTAACTTGCTTTTCAAGATCCGGCCTCAGGGGCATGTATTGAGCAGTAACGACTCGACCAGTCATTGCCTCGTCCGGAAGCATGATTTGCCAGTCTCCTTCGTACTGATTTTGAAAACCTTTATTTCGTAAAACTCCCCATGCCTCTTCAATAGAGATGTTTTTCAAACGTTCTAAAATTGAATCGGAGACTTTTGGCCTTCCGTCAGGAAATCGCTCTCCTGTCCATTCAGATGTCAGTGCATTGATATATTCTGAAGACGCTCCAACATTTTGTGCTGTGATTTTATCAGTAGAAAATAAAACCAAACCAACAAGTGCAACAGCACAAATAGATGATTTTCGAATAGTTTTAAGGATCATGAGTGTGTTGGGTTTATTGATTAAAAACCCTAATCTAGGTTAGGGATAAATTCATTATTCAAAGAAAGGAATTTCAGGAACCGCATACTTTTTCATGCCTTCTTCGTTGATTTCTACTCCGATTCCGGGCTTTTCAGAAAGTGTGATAAAGCTATTTTCAGTTCTTGGCCCATCATAAGTCACTATATCTTTCCAAAGGTCATCCTTGTCCATGTAGATCTGCCATTCCATAATTTGGAAATTGGGAACAGAAGCGCAGACATGACAGCTGGCCATGGCTCCTAAAAAAGATGCAACCATATGAGGTGAGAATGGCACATAATAGAGATTGGCCAGATTGGCAATCCGCTGAGCCTCCCCTAAACCTCCTGCTTTTTGCAAGTCGGGCATGATGATATCCAAAGCTCCATCAGAAAGTAACTTGGTAAATCCGTAAGCCAGATAGATATTTTCTCCTGCACAAATCGGAGTACTGGTTTCTTGCGTGATGTGCTTATACACTTCAGGATTATCGGCAGGAACGGGTTCCTCCAACCACATTAGATTCAAAGGCTCATACATTTTGGCCATTTTCATTCCGGTAACTGCATCGTACCGACCATGCATATCCACACAAACATCAATGTTTGACCCTACTTCCTCCCTGACTGCAGCGATAGCATTATACATCCGGTCTATTTCCGCAGGGCTTGCTGTCCAATTAAAGCGATCATACTTATTTGGGTCTCTCCCATCATCAACATCAAATTTCACAGCATTATATCCTCTATCCACCGCGTCTCTTGCTGCTGCTGCGTAATCTTCAGGTTTGGGGTTGGTAGAAGTGTATAGCGCAGTATCGCAATAAACCCGGATCTTATCCCGGAATTTTCCACCTAAAAGTTGATATACAGGCATATTGAAAACCTTACCTGTGATATCCCAAAGTGCTGTTTCAATAGCTGTCAAAACAGCTACAAATACCCCGGATTGAGCTCCTCCGAAAAATGATCCCTTTCTCAATTGCTCGGCAAGGCGGTTCGGATTTAGGGGATTTTGACCTTTAATCTGATTACCAAGCCTTTTGACTAGGTAATAAGAACCATGGATGGCATCTACAGCTTCTCCACATCCCCACACATCTTGGTTAGTATATACTTTTACATAAACAGCTCCTCGGACAAATCCGCATTTCACATCCGTGATTTTTAGGTCTGAGGGGTTAGAATAAATATTCTGTTTTTGAACTGCTGCTTGTAGACCAGTACCAAAATTCGTCAATAGACTTGCTCCGGTTAATCCAAGAGCAGCTCCTTTTTGTAAAAAAGATCTACGTGATTTTTTGTTATTCATGATTGTATTTGAGTTTACTGAAGCTTACCAGGTCCTTTTCTTTAAAATTTCCTGAATCTGTTCCCTGGCAATAGGTAATTCGTCGATGTGATCATTAAGCCATTGTGAAAAATCTTTTTCAATCTCATCAGACCAGCGGGTATCAATTTGCCCGGCAGTGTATTTACCTTCCCTTATTCGCTCATGACCAAACATATCTCTTAAACGGACTACCTCTGAAGTAACCACCACTTTCTCAGCCAAATGAGCAGGAATAAAGGAAACTCCGCCATCTCTTCCTAATACCACATCTCCAGCCATCACAGTTACTTGATGGATTCTTGTGGGCTTATTGATTCCGATCAACATGGTATTTAAATCACCTGGCTGATTATGATGAGACGGGTGATAACTGGAAACATAGGACGTAAAAGATCCGATTTCTTTAAGCCCCACGATATCCCGAATAGCGCCGTCATAAACGATCCCGTTTCCGGATTTGG
>NZ_JAHEBC010000314.1 GCF_024642405.1 Algoriphagus sp.
ATCGGCAATAAATAGAAATGGAGAAAACTGAAACAGGACATCAAACCCAAATTCACCAACGACTTTAAATCCTGCTACTCCAAAATAGAAATCTATTCCTGCCCCAAACTGTACGGTATTGGAAGTAACAGCAAAATAGCAGGTAAGCGTTAACCGAGGGTTTCCTGAAAGAATTTTCAGAGTTAACCTCTTCATTGTCGGTATTTGCAAATGGGTAGGTGGATCGAATCGTGGATGAAATCCACCAACTGAAAGGACAAAATCTGGTTTTTCACCCCAACTTATTCTTAGAACCATGTCCCCTTCTAGCCCGAAAGTCAACACTTTAGAATCAAAAAGGCTAGCGTCAAAGCTCAACATGCCTTTTTCAAAGTCAATCATTCCCAAGAAAGCAACTTGTATCTTAATCAATGCTGCATTTTCGTCGGGCAAGATCACCCGTAAGACTCCAAGGATTCCAAATCGAACAGGATTGGCAAACTCAATTGCAATCCCTAAATCAACTCGCAAAATTGTTGGTACTCCCCAGGTAATTGCCGCCATAGGGCCTAAGACAAATTGATCCCTTTTGACGGGAAAAACTTCCTTAATATCTGTGAGAATCTTATTGATGTTGGCAATTATATCTTTCGGGAAAAGAATATTTTGGATGGTTCCATTTCGAACCCCATCTCTAAGCCTTTCCACTTGGATAGTTCGGTGAATACCTAAAATACCACCCAAACCAGAGATAAAAAATCCAAAGCCTAGCGCTATACCTGTACCAAATTCTACAGAAACAATGAATAATACTGAGGTGCCAGGCTTTCCGTCTGGCATTTTACTATTAATAATTCCTATCGCTGAAACAGCAAAGAGATTCATAAATGAAAGCTCTATTGCCCCAGCATATTCACCCTTATCTTTGTCAAAAAACAGATAACCGCCGCCTGTAAACACAGGTGTATCCAAAGAAACTCCCAATCCTGTTGGTGGTAGGAATTTTATATCAATGTTGACAACACCAAAATTTGAGTTTCCTTGAGGAACTCCATTGTTAAAAGTAGCTTTAGTTAATTTTGCTTCAATACCTAATCCTTCCACAGAGGCAGAAACAGGCCCTAAAGTGATATTAGCTCCAGAAAATGTCAATCCAAGGTCTGCGCCGGAAGCTCCATTGTTTTTAAAGGAAATTTTTATTGCATCGAGACTTACAGCATTTCCAAATTTACCATTCACCGGAATTAATGCTTCACTTTGAGCCCCTCCAAAAGAAACACTTAATCCAGATGGCCATCTGACATCTAAATCGATATCAAATGAACTACCAAATTGGAGATCTTTTAAATTAATCTGGCTAGGTAGCAGATTATCCATTCCCGGAATAACAATCTGGTTTTCAATCAATCCTCCCAAAATAAAATCCCAGTCATTTGAAGCTGTTCTGCTTAAGCCGATTTTGCTTAGATAAATCCTTGCGACACTAGGAATATCTAAAACCTTCAGGGCATTTGTACTTGGCACTACCTCCCCAATCACATGGAATGCTCCTTGGTTATCTATTTCAATATCTACGGCAATGGAAGTAGGTTCCCCACCCATGCCATTAAAGCCTTCTAACTCAAGTTGGCCTTTAAGAGCTATAGTTATTTCTTCACCGTTTTTGGTTACTGAAATTTCAGAAACCGTAATTTTTACAGAGCCTATATTAAATACAGCGCTACTGCCAATGGAGGCAGAGAAGTTACCCTCTGAGGGAACATTAAAACTTACTTCAATCTTAGCTTGCTGATCAGATTCATCTTTTAATCCGGGGATTTCAAGTTCGCCTTCAAAAGAGAATGGATACTCTAAACTATCAGGCGTAAATGTGATTTGAAGTTCTTTTATAGTAAATGCGAAACCACCGATTTTTATTTTTTGATCTTGCGAAATCGATATGCTATACTCTTGGGTTGCTTTTGTGTATTGAAAGCCTATACCGATTTCTGCAGGCCCAGAACCATCTTCTTGTTCAAAACCTGAAAAACCTAATGCAGCTTCTGCAGAGATACTTTCCAGGTCCCCATTGAGAATTCTTAGGTCAAACTCTTCTATAAACAGGCTGACATCCCCAAGCTTTAATTCGGTTTTATTGCCGCCAGGGTTTGCCTGAATCGTATAATCATTCCCGTTCGCCAATTGGAAATTAAATGCCAAAGAATTATTTCCATCATCGCAAGCCGGGATAGTCAAATTTCCGGCAAATACAGCATCCGTTAGATTTCCATTTTGAATTGCAAATCCAAATTGGGAGAAATCAAAAGTCAGCCCTCCAATAGCAAAAGTTGGTAAAGGACTTGCGGAAAAACTTAGCTTATTTTGAGGACTGTCATATGAAATAGCAACATCTATAAAGTCATCACCTCCCGGCAACTTGAACTTGGAAGATCCAGAAATCGACTGCATACTTCCGTTTGAAACAATTACACTTAGATTAATATCTTTTACTTCTAATCCATTTCCTTCGAGTGTCCCGGTAGATGAAATCAGAATCGTATAACTATTCCCTCCATTGGCCACTGAAAAAGTAAAATTAAGTCCTCCACCATTGGTGAAGAAGGGCATATTTATAGATCCGACCAGATCTCCCGATTCAAAACTTCCATTCCGGATTAAAAATGCAAGTGTGGTAATATTTAAAGTAAATATTGCTAAATCTACCGGAGGAAGATTTGTTGCAGAGATTGAAAAATCCTCATTTCCATTCTTGGAATAATTAACTGCTACGCTAAACGGTTGGTTGGCTTGGGTCAGTTCAGGAATATGAAAACTAGCTGATCCATTGGCATTCTGCACACTTCCATTATCTACTGAAATGCTAAACACTACATCTGATAGAACAAACATCCCAAAGTTTGAACTTTGACCTGAACCATCTATTGCAATTGAATAACTATTAGATCTTGCTATGGCAACATCAAAATCCAGAGGAGTCCCATCAAATACCGGTAAGGTTACTTGACCATTGACATCTGCAGAAAAGTTTTGATTCTCCTTACTTTCAATTCTAATTTGATCAAAATGGAGATTGAAACTATCAAGATCGGCTGTTACATCAGTCAATTCTATCACATAAACAGGATCAGCCCCTGATGTATCAACAGAAATATTAAAATTAAAAGGTTGACTCAGCCCAGGAAGCTGTAATGATCCAGCTCCAGATAAAGATTGAAGATTTCCATTTTGAACGGTCAGGCTAAAACTTTGAAATTGTAATATGACTGGCCCAAATTCAATCGTGTTTTGATCTGGAGTTCCGGTCAATTCAAGCGAATAATCCTGCCCAGTATTTCCTACAGACATCTCGTATTGAATTCCTGCTCCTCCAGTAGCATCAGGTAATTTGAATACCCCAATTGCTTCTCCACTTTGGAAAGCTCCATTGCTAATCACAAATTGTAATGAAGCCATTTGAAGTTCCCCTCCAAATAAATCCACATCTAGGGGATTTTGAAGATTTACCTCATATCTATTTTGGACTCGTGAATAGGTTAATGAAACAGAACTTACAGAATTAAACCCTGGGATTTGCAGAGAAGCAGTTCCCGAAAAATCCTGTAATACCCCAGCTTGAACATTTAAAGCAATCTGTACCTGATTTAGCTCAAAATCACCAAACCTAACAAATTGAGATCCGCTGTTTACTGCAATTTGGTAGTTTTCATTTCTGTCAAATGAAACTGCAAAATTCAAACTCCCTCCATCGTCAAAAACGGGCAAGGTCAAGCTTCCTGACGCACTCGCAGAAAACTGCTGTCCCTTTTGACTGGATAAGTTGATCTGGGTAAAGGAGAGATTAAAACCTCCTATTTCTGCATTGACATTATTTATTTGGATAGCATACTGGGAATTATCTCCATTTACAGTAGCATCAAAAGTAAACCCAAAAGGCTGACTTAAACCTGGTAGTTGTAATTGACCGGCTCCATTGATACTATCCAACTGATTATTGACAACGGCTAATTCAAATGAATTAACTTCCAGAATAATAGGACCAAAGTTCAGAATATTGTCTTGGGGATTACCAGTCAATTCGAGGGTATAATCATTTCCCTGGTTCCCAATAGCTAAATCAAAGGAGATTCCTGCTCCATCAGTGGTATCAGGTAATTTGATTTTACCTTTAATAAGACTGCTTGTAAATGCACCATTAGTAAATTTGAATTGAATCTGTGAAAAATCAACCTTACAACCAGCAACTTCGGGAAGCCCAAAATTATTTGCCGAAATGGTTAGATTTTCATTTTGATTAACCCGGTTAAATTGTAATCCAATTTGAATTGGTGTTCCAGAACTAATCTCTGGAATTGTTAATTCCCCATTTCCAGTAATATCCTGTAATTGCTCATTCTCATAAAGCATTTCATACTGCTGCAGATTCAATTCAAATCCACCATGAGAAAGAGATTGATTTCCTAGGTTGCTTACATCTATTTTAAGTCTATCAGTCTGCGCATCTTCAAATTCAACACTGAAGTCAAGCTGCCCATTTGAAAAAAAAGGAATTCCTAAGTTTCCTTCCCA
>NZ_JAHEBC010000315.1 GCF_024642405.1 Algoriphagus sp.
CAGACTTTAATTCATCCGCTACTTTAGAGGGTAAGATATTCTTTAGCAGACTTTCTGAAAGATCCTTCTCCTTCATCAAGTCATAGGTTCGTTCTTTCACCTGAGACTCTAGGCTATCATAGAGAATGGCGTTTTGTAGAGAAATCGATAATTGTGAAGAAAGCAAATTGAGAAGTTCTACACTTTCTTCTGTAAAAGCATTCGTAATGTGGTCATTGACAAGATAGATTGTTCCCAGAATTTTGCCTTGATTGATAATAGGTGTGCAAAAAATAGATTTGCTGCCAAGTCGAATTATTTCCTCATTCTGGGCAAACTTCCCAATCGATGAGGCATCGCTTAGCACTACCGGCTTGCTAGTTCGCTCGGCATATTGGACTATTTTGAGCGAAAAAGGATGTTCTTCCCTAGGAAGCTTCGCTAGTTCGACTAGCTCGGTGCTGTTTCCTTCGACTTTGGAAAGATCATTTGAAGCTCGAAGCCACCATTCTCCTTTCTCTTTAATTAAAAACCAACCCTTATTTGCCCCCGCATTTTCCAATAACAAAGCCATCATTTTTCTCAACAGCTCATTAAGCACTATCTCTCCAGAGATTACTTGTGAGGCTTTGAAAATGGTAGACATATTCAAGTTAACTGAAGTACGAGAACTTGATTTAGTGGAAATCGAACCTGGACTTTGAGTTCCACCTGTTGGGAATTGATTTTTGTATTTTTCCATTAGCAAACTCACTTTAGAGTTTGCTCCGTAGGCCTTGTAGAGGCTGATCGCTTTTGAAACATAATAGCTGTGAATTTCCTCCAAGCCTTGCTCCTTTAGAAAAGTGGCATATAATTCACATGCCAAGGCCCCTTCTTGAATCAATCCATTATTTTTGGCCTTTTGTATAGACTTTTCGAAGTTGTCCCGAGCCTTTTGCTTGTTTCCTTTTTGCCGATAGAATTCAGCGAAGATTAAGTAGTACTTGTTATCATAAGAAAAGGGCGCATATTTCTTGTACCATTTGATTTTCTGAATGCACAATTCCAATTCCGCTATAGCCTTGGCTTTTTTGATGCCTTTTAGTTTTGGCAAAAGTGAGATGATGATCAGAGATCGATAAAAATAGAATGCCCCGATATGAAAAAGAGCAATACCAGCATCTCGGTATTGATCAGCTCGCTCTGAAACTGCTGCGGCGAGTTCATATTTTTCGAAGAAATAATACATCATCATCTGATAAACAGATGATTTGAAAATGCCATTTAAAGCACTCGATTTCTTTTGGTATTCGAAAGTCCGCTCATAGTCGTAGAATTGACCCATGATCTTTCCTGACCGATAGGCTGGATCCTGCAAGTGATGCATCATTTGTCGGATGGAGGACACATCCAGCGCCGTATTCTTTTGATTGATCACATATTTAACGGCATGATCAAAAGTTTCCACTTCTTCATAAAATTGAGATAGTGGCATATTGGCAAAAAACTGCATAAAGCAATACACTTCTGCTCCATACGCTGCAAACACGTAATCCCCGACTTCTACTCCCTTGATGTATATTTCTTTGGTCGTTTCCTGAGATTCCAATATTGGCATGGTCCAATGCCTGACAAAAACATTTGTAATTAGATGAGCTTTTGGAAATTCTTCTCGGGCGTCATATTTGTTCACAATATCTCGTGATAGCTTGGCGAAAATTGCACCCTTTTTCATTTCCCCAGTCAGTCCACAAAGTACCAGCCCATAACCCCCGTAACCACTTGAGGAAGCTGGTGTATTTCCGTATTTTACAGAGAGTTTTACTTGCTCAAAAATCAAAATAGGATTCATATTGGGAAGCCCAACATAGGTTGGCCCATTGAGGTAAGTCAGCATCCGAATAGCTGCCAGCTTACTCGGATCACTCATTAAAGGCTTATTGTATAGCGAATCGTAAGTTTCGTTTCTAAGAACCATCCTAGCTTCCAAGAATGCTCGGATGATTGTTGGTTTTGTGGGGTTTTTTGGTAGATCTACTCCCAATTTTTCCAAAAATTCTAAGCCAGAATAAATACTTTTAAGAAGTTGGTTTTGTGCGTGATACGCTAAAACCCTGATTTTATAGGCTGTTTCAGCATCTAAAGTAGTTTGGACATGATTGAGTATTTCATCAATGTATTGGTGGGCCTCTTCGAAGTCTGTTTTTAGAAATGCATTTTCAGCGATTTCATTGTGTATATCCAAAGAAGTGGAATAATCTTTTTGCCAATGATTTTTGACCAAAAGTGCCAATCCGGCCTTAGCATATTTAAGTCCGATGTCATAGGCTGCCGAATTTTTCGCCATTCGAGAGGCCTGAATATTGAGCTGGACCAAAAGCTCTTTTTCAGAATCATCGATAATGCATTTTACACCATTGTTAAGATGGTCCACTACATCAAATTTCCATTCGCTTTTTTCCTCTTGGTGATTTTGGGAAAGTAATTTTCGCCCAAATTTTAAGTGTATTTCGCTTTTCTCCTCCTCTGAAAGACTGAGGTAGGCAGCCTGCTGAATCCTATCATGAACAAATAAATATTGACTTTTATCTTTCAAACCCAATATTCGAATGAGGAGACCTTGAATGAGTACTTCATCTAATCCGCGATCACAAATCTCAATAGGCAGATCAATAATGTTTTCCAAAAGAGTCCTATCAAAGTTATTTCCTAAACACGAGGCGTATTTCAAGACTGTAGATCCCTCATGACTGAGTTTGGACAATTTGGCCGTCATGTAATCCGCTACATTTTCAGAAGACTTAGATTGGATGATCTTTTGGATGTCCCACTTCCAATGCCTCGTTTTCGCATCCAAGGAAATGGTACCTTCCTCATAAAGTCCCTTTAATAATTGAAGGGTGAAAAATGCGTTACCATTGGTTTTTTGATGGATAATAGTCGCAATCTCCTCTACACCAGGGTTATCATTTCCAAAGCAATCGATACAGATTTCCTTCACAGATCCCCGATCTAAATCTCCAAGGATAATTTCCACAGGTTTGAGTTCAGAATTATCCAAGGTGCGAAGCATAATGAATAAGGGATGAGCCTCATGGACTTCATTGTCCCGATAGGTGCCCACGACTAATATTTCAGTGTTAGATGCCTCTTGAAGTAGATTTTGAAGAATGGTTATTGATCCTAAATCAGCCCACTGCAAATCATCAATCAAAAATGCCGTGGGATGTTCGACCGTCCCAAGAGATTTGATAAAGTTTATGATGGTACTATTGAAGCGATTTTGGCTTTCTGTACCACTCAAAGCAGGCACTTCTTCCTGAGTTCCAATTAATAGCTCAAGATTTGGCAAAATATCTGTAATTACTTTTCCAGATCTACCTAAAGCTTTTTGGATACGGCCAGCCCAAAATTCAACTCTTTCATTTTCTTCTAAAAGCAGATTCTCGATATGAGTCTGCAGACCACTGATCAAAGCAGAATAAGGTATACTTTTCTGTAAATGGTCAAATTTTCCCTCAATGAAATAGCTCCCGCGGATGTAGGCTATTTCTTTGAGCTTTAGTGCTAATGCAGTCTTACCTGTACCAGAGGTTCCTTTTATAAGGATTAATGGTTTGGAGAAATTTTGGAGCTCATCAAAAGTTTTCTCCAAAGTCTGAATCTCTTTTTCCCTACCATAAAGTTTATCAGGAATTTTTAATTCAGAACTAATATCAAACTGTCCAAGCTTATAGTGACTTTCATCAATTAGGGGAGGAGTCACTCCAAAAATTTCCTCGCATTTAAATAAATCGAAAAGTAATCCTGAGGCACTTTGATAGCGGTCTTTAGGATTTTTGGACATGAGTTTTGCCACAATTCTTGAAAACAGAACCGGAATCCCCTCATTCTCAAGGTGCAAAATTGGGATTTCGGCAGCGATATGCTGGTGAACCAAAGACAAACTATCCTCCGCCTCATAAGGGACTTTGCCTTTTGCCAAAAAATAATATGTGATGCCAAGTGAATAAAAATCTGTTCGAAAGTCAACCTTTATATTTACTCGGCCAGTTTGTTCGGGAGATATAAAGTCCAAAGTTCCGTCGAGTTCTTCTTGGTAGGCTTGTTCAAGGGTAGCTCCTAGTTTTTGGCTAATTCCCAAATCAATCAGGGTAGCTAAACCAGTCTTATCATTGTAAATGATATTACTTGGTTTGATGTCCTTATGAAATATTCCCGAGTCATGAAGATCTTTTAATGCTTCTGCGACTTGAATGGCTAATCGAATAACTTGGGAGAAATTTTTAAATTTCCTCGAGGATTTTTCCTGCAAATCCTGACCATGGATATAGGTTCTTACTAGAACCATTTGCTCCCCAGCTCGATCTATCCTAACCGCTCGAACGATTCTAGGAGAGTGAATAAATTCGCTAATTTCTAGCTCATTCTTGAGCCGTTCGAACTCTCCTCCATAGACATCAGTCCCGTTGGGAATTTTATAAATTACTTCACAGTTTGCTTCAACATCAAAATCTTTATAAAAGATATAATTCCTATTCTCTTTAAACGACTTG
>NZ_JAHEBC010000316.1 GCF_024642405.1 Algoriphagus sp.
GATCAACAACATTTGTTATCCCCATTTCATCCTGTAAAATCAACTGTGTATTTCTGGCGATTCTAGCAGAAAAATCTGTGGGTAATGCAATTGCCTCATCCAATGAATTGGTATGGAGGGACTGGGTTCCGCCCATAGCTGCCGCAAGTGCCTCGACAGCAGTTCTTGTTACATTATTGAAAGGATCTTGCTCAGTAAGAGACCAGCCGGAAGTTTGGCAATGTGTACGCAATGCCAGGGATTTACTGGATTTAGGATTGAATTTTTTGACAATTTTAGCCCAAAGCAACCTTGCCGCCCTCATTTTGGCTATTTCCATAAAATGATTCATTCCTATTCCCCAAAAAAATGATAGTCTCGGTGCAAAATCATCTATATCTAGTCCCGCTTTTACACCGGTTTTCAGGTATTCCCATCCATCTGCCAAAGTATAGGCCAATTCTAAATCAGCTGTTGCACCAGCTTCCTGCATATGATAGCCAGAGATAGAAATCGAATTATATTTCGGCATTTTGTCCGCAGTATATTCAAAAATATCAGCAATGATTTTCATGGAAGGCTGGGGAGGGTAGATATACGTATTCCTTACCATGAATTCTTTCAGTATATCATTTTGAATAGTTCCACTAAGTGCTTCAGGCTTAACCCCCTGTTCTTCAGCTGCAACGATATAAAATGCAAGAATCGGAATTACAGCACCATTCATAGTCATAGAAACTGACATATGATCGAGAGGAATCTGGTCAAAAAGAATTTTCATATCCTCCACGGAATCTATGGCTACACCTGCTTTTCCCACATCTCCCACTACTCTCGGATGATCAGAATCATAGCCTCGATGGGTTGCCAAATCAAAAGCTACAGAAAGTCCTTTTTGACCGGCAGCTAAATTTTTTCGATAAAATTCATTTGATTCTTCTGCAGTGCTAAATCCTGCATATTGTCGTATAGTCCAAGGTCTCATACTATACATTGTACTGTAAGGACCTCTCAAAAAAGGAGGTATTCCTGCCGTAAATTGAATGTGAGGAAGATTTAGTATCTGAATTGAGTTAAACTCTGAAGGAATCTGGATCTGTTCTGCCGAATCCCAAGCTTCATTTGAAACCTGTTTTTTTTCTTCTAAAGAGCTGCTCAGCCAATTCTTTATATCAGGTCTCATGCTTTTTTTAATTTATTTCTTTCTAATAAATAAGTAGCTCTTGTTGGCTTCAACTCATAATCCTTTTCTTCAAATCCCTCAAAGCTACCATTACTTGCTAATTCACTTTTTGCTTCATATTTATTTACCCCAACTTTTATGGATTCACTTTTTAAAACCAATTCTTGGACTTTTTCTCTCTCACCTCTAACTAGTTTATGAATTTTCCTTGAATTAAAGTTTTCTAACCAACCTCCTTCATCTTCTAAAAGCTCAAGTTTTCTTAGAACCTTGGTTTTAATTTCTTTTATCAAACTTTCAACATAAAAAGAGCCAGCAGTCGGGTCTATTACCTTATCTAGAAAACTTTCTTCTTTTAGAATTGACGAAATATTTCTGGCAATTCTTTTTTCAAGTACTGAAGCAGATTTTTCATTTATAGGTTTCACCCATATTGAATTACTACCACCTAAAATTGCGGACATAGCTTCATAAGTTAGTCGGATTAGATTGGAGTTTTTATCAATTAATGAATTGCTAAAGTCACTTGTCGACACTATTAAATGAAGAGATTCGGGAGGTATTTCTTGCCCCATATTACCCGCTAACTCCACTAGCAAAATCCTAAAAGCCTTCAATTTGGATATTTCTGGAAAAAACAATTCTCCTACGCTTGCATAAAAAGCAAAGTTATCAAATACCATTGCCGGAGTAACTGCCTTAGAAATAAATGAATCCATCATTTCAATCATTTCTCCCAAACCTAGATATACTTGTTGAATGCCATTAGCACCGGAATCAGCATATTTAGCAATATCTAAAGTCATTGGAAAAAACTCCCTGAAAGCAGAAAATTTATTAACCATTTCTGCCCCAAGTTCGATGTTTTCAAGAAATTCACTTTCCCTGTCAAATAAATCTGAAGTTGGGGACCATATCACAGCTCCTTGTAGCATGGTTGGCTTGATTTGAAGGGATTCAATCCATTCTAAAATCTGTTCATAAAGTAATTTAGGTGGACCTTGGGGCACAAAATAAAGGTGGATAAACTCAGTCAACACCCCTTTCAAAATCAGATTTAAATTTTCTTCACCACTTAAATGAATAGCGATTGCATCGGCTCCATTTTCAAGCGCATAAATAATTTCTTGATTACACTTCTTCTCATCTTCCGGATAAAAAGAAACTACATTATTCCAAATTCTTGGAGCTAGTCCAGGTAGTTTGGTTTTTTCATGAAACCTAAATGAATAATTCGAAGGAGCTAAATCTTCCGAGGAATAAAGAGGCATTACATCCAATTCTCCCCAAACTTTGGTTATTAAAGTTTCTTTAAAATCTTTGCCTTTCAAATCCTTTTGGACTTTTTCTATCCATTCTTGCTTATTTGATTTCGGGAAATTGTAAAAAGACTCATTTGTCATATTTGGGTGTTCTTTTAGAATCTAAAATCTGCTTAGTTCTACTCAAAAATAACCATTTACTAAAGAAGTATAAGAAATTACCTAGGAAATGAAGGTTATCTTTTAATTTCAAAAAATAGATTTTTAGAAATTAAAAAATTATAAACAGGATAAAAATTAATCGTACTCTCCAGCTTTCAAATAGATTTTGAAACGTTTTAATCAATTTTTCGATCAAAATTTCGTTTTATCATTTTATTATGAATTGATAAAAAAATCACTTTTTCAAGCCTAATTGGATTTTTTATTTACCTTAATTTTCTCCAAATTTGGTACCCCAATTATCTCAGGGTCCATCAGATTTTCAGAAATCTTCTCTAATGAGTTCAGAAGCTAGCGCCGTTTGGAATGAATGTTTACGTGTGATTGAACAACACGTCAATGAGCAGAGCTTTTCAACTTGGTTTAAACCGATTAATCCAGTAAAACTCGAGGGAACTAACCTTACAATTCAAGTTCCTAGTCAGTTTTTTTTCGAGTGGCTGGAGGATAATTATGTGCAGGTCTTAAAACTTGCTATTAAAACGACTTTGGGCCAAGGAGGAAGACTTGAATATGCTGTTGTTGTAGATCGTGGTAATTCTTCCAATCAACCTTATGTAGTTTCTTACCCACAAGGAAATAATGGAAAAAAAGGAGCTCCCTCCCAAGCAGAAGAACAAAGAACTCCATTTGAGATGAAATCTCTGGATGCAGAAGCTTTAACAAAAAGTAATCTGAATCCAAACTATACTTTCAGCGCATATATTGAAGGCGACTGTAATAGATTAGCCAGATCGGCTGGATTTGCAGTAGCTACAAAGCCCGGGATCACGTCCTTCAACCCTTTGATGGTTTATGGTGGAGTTGGATTAGGAAAAACTCACTTGGTACAGGCAATAGGAAACGAAATCAAAAATGGTCTTGAAGACAAATTTGTGTTATATGTTTCCTCGGAAAAATTTGTAAATCAGTTTATGGATTCTATCAAGGATGGAAACGTAAAAACCTTTACAAATTTCTACATGCAAGTTGATGTGTTGATCATAGATGATATCCAATTCCTTGCTGGAAAAGACAGGACTCAGGAAATGTTCTTCCATATCTTTAATCACCTACATCAAAATAAGAAGCAGATCATCATGACTTCAGATTGTCCTCCCAGAGATTTGAAAGGACTTGAGGAACGATTGCTATCGAGATTTAAATGGGGATTGACGGCAGACTTACAAATGCCAGACTTCGAAACCAGAGTCGCAATTATTCGAAGGAAGATGCAATCTGAAGGAATCATTATTCCTGTTGATGTGGTAGAATATCTCGCATATACAGTAGATACTAACGTCCGTGAACTTGAGGGCATCCTTATTTCTTTGATTGCTCATGCCTCCTTGAGTAGAGTGGAAATCAGTCTAGAGCTCGCAAAAACCGTGATGAAAAATATCATCAAGGACATAGAGACAGAAGTAGGTATTGAATACATTCAAAAGACAGTTTCTGAATATTATGGAATAGCTTTAGAGGATCTAAAAGCTAAAACCAGAAAAAAAGAAATTGTGGTGGCAAGGCAGGTTTCAATGTATTTTTCAAAAGAGTTTACTAATCATTCTTTGAAATCTATTGGTTATCACTTTGGCGGAAGAGATCACTCCACAGTGATCCATGCCGTTCAAACAGTGAATGATCTTATGGAAACCGATAGTTCGTTCAGAAATGCCGTGAACGAGTTGAAAAAGAAATTCAAAATGAGATCTTACTAAGTCTCGGACCGAATTAAAAAAATTACTTTTTTACCACCTCTTCTAATTCGATTAAGTCAAACTCTAGTTCTGTATACCCAAGTGAATAAGGACCAATTTC
>NZ_JAHEBC010000317.1 GCF_024642405.1 Algoriphagus sp.
CTGTAACGAGTGCTTCCCTAGCGACTATATTTGTCTTTCCTAAAGCTTCTCCTTTACCGTTTTCAGAATTATAATTGATATCAGAACCTCCGATGATCTGACCGGGGTTGAAGGTTAAATATTGTTCTCCTGCCAATTCTTCCCTGAATTCTGTCAATATCCTTGCTGCTTCGTAAATGGCTCCATAACCCACTGATTCTCTAAAAACCCCACTTGAATGTGACTGTCTACCGCTTGTTTTCAAAGTCCATCCGCTACTTCCTCTTCTTGCTACTGTCGCGATTCCAAAACTTTGAGTCGTTTCATACCCTAAGGCAATATCATGTTCTTTTGCTTTTGCTATAAAATCTCTTCTAGAAAGTTCTTCATCAGCAGAACTCTCTTCATCACCGGTGAAATAAACCGTGATAGTTCTGTCTTCTAAAAGCCCTAAATCATGCAATGCTTTTAGGCTTGCGAAAATCATGACATCCCCACCTTTCATATCATTGACCCCTTGTCCAGTTGCAGTGCTGTCATTCAAAAATGTAAAGGGAGTAAACGGCATATCCTTCTCAAAAACTGTATCTAAATGCCCAATAAGAAAGAGCTTTTTGCCTTTTGTGCCCTTTCGTGTCGCTATAAAATGTCCTGCTCTTCTAGCTTCCGGTGGCAACTTATACCATTCTGTTTCGAAACCGATTTTTTGGAACTCTCTTTCAAAAACTTTGGAAACAGCTCTTACTCCTTCTGAATTTAGAGACCCGGAATTGATATTTGTGACTTCTTCTAAAAGAGAAACAGTTGAATTGTAATTTTTTTCAACTTCAGCAAGAAGTTGTTCTTCCACTTTTGCAAGCTTTTGGCTAAAGGCTGAAATTGTGAATCCTATAAAGAGTACAAGTATTAGGCATTTTTTCATACCCGAAAATTAATCCAATTGTTTGAGAAATGGAGGAATGAAAAGGAAATTTAGATAGTAAAAAGGATGAGCTTGGTTCCTATGGATTTAGTCTTGTGATCATATTTTTTAGATTTTTAAGAAATAAAATTGTATTGATGGATGATTTGAATAACTCAGGATATTAATTGTTTCTAGTTCTTCTACTTAATTTTTTACGGATTTGTGTAACTTAAACCCCAATTAAATTTAAACCTATGGCCAATTTTAATATTGACGCAAAACAAGAAATGACCTACGATGCGATTGTAATCGGATCTGGAATAAGTGGGGGATGGGCTGCGAAGGAACTTTGCGAAAAAGGATTGAAAACCCTTGTACTGGAACGAGGAAGAATTGTGGAGCACGTCACAGATTATCCAACTATGAGTTTAGATCCGTGGGACACTGAACTCAGAGGAAGTCTTACTCCGGAACAAAAGGCAAGACATCCAAAAGGAATCCGATCCGGATTTATTGGTTCAAATAACGAGCATTTTCATGCCAACGATGTAGAAAATCCATACACTGAAGTAAAACCATTTATGTGGGTTCGTGCTCATCAAATGGGAGGTAGATCTTTGCTTTGGGGAAAGCAATGTTACAGATGGTCTGACTTGGATTTTGAAGCGAATCTAAAAGACGGTCATGGTGTAGATTGGCCGATTCGATACAAGGATCTGGCACCTTGGTATACGTATGTAGAAAAATTCGCCGGAATTAGTGGGGAAGCATTGGGTTTACCTCAGTTACCGGATAGCCATTTTCTTCCTCCAATGGAGCTTAATTGTGTAGAGAAGCATGTAAAAGAGAGAATTGAAAAAGAATATAATGGCCGGAATATGATCATTGGCCGGGTGGCTCACTTAACTGAGCCGATCAATGGTCGAGGAAAGTGCCAATTCAGAAATCGTTGTGACAGAGGATGCCCTTATGGAGCTTATTTTAGCAGTAATGCAGTGACTCTTCCAGCAGCAAATGCAACCGGTAATTTGACGATCCGTCCATTTTCTATTGCTCAGTCTATTATTTATGATGATGCAACAGGCAAGGCAACTGGCGTGAGAATTATCGATTCCGAAACCAGTGAAGTTTTAGAATACAATGCTAAAATCATTTTCTGTAATGCTTCAACCTTGAGTTCTACTCAGATCTTGATGAATTCGACTTCTGATAGATTTCCAAATGGACTGGGGAATGACAGTGGAGAGTTAGGACATAATCTAATGGACCACACCTATCGCGTAGGAGCAATGGGGAAAGTTGAAGGTTTTGATGATCAGTATTACAAAGGACGCAGACCGAACGGGATTTATATTCCTCGCTATTATAATCTGGATGAGAAAACCAAAGCAGACACTTTTGTGAGAGGCTTTGGTTTCCAGGGAAGTGGAGGTCGTGCAGGTTGGGGAGCAGGTTCTAACCAAGAGGATTTTGGAGGAGATTTCAAAGATAGTTTGATGAAACCAGGACCTTGGGAGTTCTTTATCACAGGTTTTGCGGAGTGCTTACCAAATCATGAAAACAAGGTCACCTTGAATAAAGATGTCTTGGATAAATGGGGACAACCAACCTTGTCCATTGATGCGGAATGGGGAGAAAATGAGTTGGCGATGAATAAGCAGATTAGGATTGATGCTAAAGAAATGCTCGAAAGGGCAGGACTTCAGGATATCGTGGACTTCGATAATGAACATGAAATGGGTTATGGAATCCATGAAATGGGAACTGCCAGAATGGGAAGAGATTCGAAAACTTCTGTATTGAATGGTAATAATCAGGTGCATGGAGCCAAGAATGTTTTTGTGACCGATGGAGCTTGTATGACTTCCTCTTCCTGTGTCAATCCTTCTTTGACCTATATGGCCTTGACAGCCCGAGCGGCAGATTTTGCAGTATCCGAATTGAAGAAAAATAACCTATAATCTCATGAACAGAAGAAACGCACTTAGAAGAACAGCGCTATTGGCCGGATCGGCCGTGGCTACCCCGACGTTGCTTTCCCTGCTTCAATCTTGCAAAGAGCAAAAGCGAGTAGATTGGGTTCCTCAGTTTTTAAGTCAGGATCAGGCAGTTTTTGTTTCCACTTTTGTGGATACAATTTTGCCAAAGACAGAAACTCCAGGGGCATTAGATGTCAAAGTGGATATTTTCTTGGACTTGATGTATGCAAAGTCGTATGACGAAAGTTCGCAGAAATATGTGTCTTCGGAAATCGATAAATTCAATTCCAGTTGCAAGGAAGAGTTTGGTGATGTATTTGCCAATTTAAGCTCAGAAGACAAAACTGCAGTTTTGAAAAAAGCTGAGGCAGAAACTGCCAAATTCAATCCGGGAGTTTGGGGGACAGCAGTGGGAGAGCAAAAACCGGTGGCATTTTATCGTCAATTGAAATCCATGTCACTTTGGGCTTACTTTTCCTCGGAAGAAGTTGGTAAGAATATCCTGAGCTATGATCCTATTCCAGGTGAATATCTGGGCTGCATTCCCTTGTCGGATGTTGGGAATACTTGGAGCCTTTAAAAAAGTTACAGTGATCAGTAGGCAGTCGCAGTTGAATCTGTGAGCCATAATCGGTTGTCAGGCTGAATGGACTTTATTCGTTTAGCCATCAGGTGTCAGCCTGAGCGGAGTCGAAGGCTACCTAGGAAGAGTTTGATGGGTATTCAAAGTATACCTTTCTCCAGTCTTTAATTTATCGAAAAGTCCTCGATCTCGATAGCTATGCCTACGCTCGGACTGACAACGTTTTTACTTAAATATCCTATTAACTATTTCACCTGAAGAGAATTTCCAGAAGGGAAATGGGTGACCGGTATGCCAGGAATATTTTCCTCAATCCAGGATTTCATAAATTCTGATCCTCCCTCTTCGCTGGCCGAATGACCAATTACGATGAGACCAAGCTTTTCCCCCATTTCATTGGCATTTCTGACATACTCAGGCGTTTCCCATTCCGGACTTTCTCCACAGATCAAGACATCAGGGTTCTCCTGCATGATCAGTTCAATTTGTCGTCTTCCTCCAATAGCACCTGGAAGCAAAAGTATTTTGGAGGCTTTTTGATTTAAATCACCCACATATCGCAAAGCTGGAACACCCATTTTTGATTTGATATGATCTATCAATCCACCTAGGGTCGTTTCAGGAAGGTTTAAAATTGCATTTTGATTGTAATAGTCATTCCAACCCAATTCATTTACTACTCCGGCTTGAACTCCATCAATTTGAAGTCTATGGACGTAATCATGATTTCTCCAAACAGCTATACCATGCTTTTGAAGGAGGTCGGCTTTGTATTGATAAACTGGATCATTTTTTAACCAATCTATATCATCCAAATGATTGTAAAAAGTGGGCTCATGCACGATGATGAAATTCGCATTAAGTTCAATTGCTTTTCGAATCACCGTCAAGGTAGCAAACATGGTAGTTACAATTCCGGTAACGAGTTGCTCTCTTGATCCAGATTTTAAAGTATCAACCGTGGTTTCAAAAGGCGTTCCTGATACTTGA
>NZ_JAHEBC010000318.1 GCF_024642405.1 Algoriphagus sp.
AAATTCAGTAAGAATTTCTCTTACAAAGGGGAGGGGTTGGTTTTAATTCAGTTTTTCAATTTTTTTTTTCTAACTCTATTTAATTCTTTCCAATACAAGTAACCTGAAATCAAGAAGTTCTGATCCTTTGATTTCAGAGGCATGTAAAGAAATAGGATGGTGTCCTTTATCCAGATGAATTATTCCCATTTCCAATGGTTTAAAATCTTTTTCATAGGATTCCTGTCGGGGAAATCTATCAAATTCCACCCCTTCATAAGGAGGGTCATTGGCTTCGGTGATGGTTGTAGAAACCTTATTATCTCTCTGTTTCAAATAAAAGGTAGATCCTACCGCAGAAGATTTACAGGTGTAATAAATAGTTGCTTTGAAATCACCCTCAGCCAAGATATCACTATCAAAAGTGATACTGTCACTTGTGGATATCCAGTTTGTGAAAAAGGAAGAATTTGGAAAGCGATTAGATCTTTGGATATTTCCATGAGCTATTCCATCTCGGGCTGGTAGTTGGGTGATTTTACTGCCCTCGAAGCCAACAGGAAAAACTTCTTTTCTATCTCGATCAAGTTCTTTCAAAACGTTTTCAGTGTATTCTTTTTTTGCATTGAGCAATCCTGAAATTAATGAATCTGAAGGCTCAAAAATAGGCTCCAACTGACCTGGATCTTTGGAAAGATCAAATAACTGATTGTTCTGATCTAAGATAAACTGTTGATTTCTTACACTTACATTTCCATTCCAATGGCTGAAGACATATCGTTCTGGCCATGATTGATTTTCGTTAAATAATAATGGTTTAAGACTAGTTCCATCCAAAGGTTTTTTATGATTAGTAGTGATCCCGGCTAAATCAAGAACTGAGGGTAAGATATCTATGGTACTAGCTATGTAATCAACTGTTTTGGGTATAATCTTATCTTTCCAATACACGATAAAAGGTGATCGAACGCCACCTTCATCTGTGCTGCCTTTTATTCCTTTCAGGCCATCATTCCAACGCCAACCATTTGGTCCATTATCAGACATGTAAATAATTATAGTGTTTTCGATTAAGCTCAAACTATCTAGTTTGCTAATAACTTTTCCAACATTCCAATCTATGTTTTCAGATAGTGCCAATGCAGCCTTGGTCTTCTCTGTAAATTCTTTGTCGCCATACCGATGAGCTGTATCGATATTTATGTTTTTATACTTATCCCACCAAAAATCAGGCACTTGCATGGGACTGTGAGGGGTATTGTAGGCAAGGAGGACAAAGAAGGGTTGATCATTTTTAGTCTCAATATAATTTAGAGCATGATCTGTCAAATCATCAATTATAAATCCATTTCCTTTTACCACCTCTCCATTTTTTTCCAACATAGGATTGATGTAATTCCCCCAGTGTCCGGAAGCAAATCCATAAAATTCATCAAAACCTCTATTATTCGGGTGATATGGAGGCTGTGAACCACTATGCCATTTCCCAAAGACTGCAGTGCTATATCCATTTGACTTAAGAATGTCTGCAAGAGTTATTTCATCTAGGTCGAGTCTTTCTCCCCCCGCTGAAGTATCGTAAACTCCTCCTCTTGGATGATATCTTCCGGTAAGGATTTCCGCTCGGGTTGGGGAACAAACTGGACTCACGTAAAATCTGGTGAACTGAGCACTTTTTTTTGCGAGTTCGTCAATGGTTGGTGTGTTGACATAAGAGTTTCCGTTGATGCCCAGATCTCCCCAACCTTGATCATCAGCGACAATTAAAATAATATTTGGTTTAGAAATCGTTTTGGAGTCTTTAGAACAAGATTGGAAAAATGGAAGCGTAATTATTAAAAAAAATAGAGCTTGATAAATTACTTTTCTTTCCTTTTTCATCATATATGGGATAGTGCTTCTCTAAAATAAGTCATTACAGTGGATTTTAGGTTATTACTTTTTCTAAGTTTAGGCATATTGCAAAACCCTTGATTATCATTGGAGGATTACTGAATTGGCTATTTTAGTTTAGCAAACTATTTTTTTAACTTTTTTTTAAAAAACATAGCCTAAACTGTAATGATTTAAAACTTTCTCCACTAACCTAGTATAAACAGGCAAAAAGTGAGCAGCGATTTTTATTCTTCATTCATCTTACCTTATGCAGGTATTATCATTAAGATTTGTAGGGCATATACTGACTCTGAAGAGGATTTTGAAGATTATTATCAAGAGGTATGTCTACAGATCTGGAGAAGTAAAGACAATTTTAAAAAACAGTCCGAATGGTCGACTTGGATTTACCGACTGACCTTGAATGTATGCCTGACTTTGCTGAAGAGTAATAAAAAGAAAAAGCAGGTTTTTCTTTCTGACCATCAACCGGTGGATCGGTCAGAGGAGAAGAGTTCTGGTTATTCAGATGAATCGCTAGCGCAACTTTATGCAGCGATCAGGCAACTTTCAGAGATCGATAGGGCGGTCATACTCCTGTATTTGGAGGAGAAGTCGTATCAGGAGATTTCCGAAATCATAGGTTCCAATGCCAATAATATCGGAGTCAGAATTAATAGAATTAAAGAACGGTTAAAAAAAATATTAGATGGAAAAGTCAATTGAGAATATTTGGAAAGATGGTTTCCTAAATGGAGAGGCTTTGGTAGCGCCAAAAGTAAATGACTTGTATAATCGGAAGTCGGTCCATATTATAGACAAGTTTAAACGGATGTTCAAGGTGAATATTTGGGCGATTATTGCTGCTTCTACAGTACTTTGGATAGGCTCTTATTTTGCAGGAGCTTTGATTGCTGGGAGCATTTTACTGATCATGATGATTTATATTGCCTTTTCGGCAAATAACGATTTGAAAGCGCTTGAGAAGTTGGATAAAGGACAAAGCAGTTATAATTATTTAAAATCCTTTAAAGGATGGATAGAAGACTCCATAGAGCATTATGGTAATATGTACCGAATTGTATATCCTGCTTTAATCCTTACTTTTTATTTTGGATTATGGTTCTCAGATACCTTTTCTGTTATTCGCGAAAAAGTAATGGAAAACTCCAATGATATATTTTTGGGGGTTCATATTTATTCTACTATACCTATTATTGTTGGTGCAATTTTGATGAGTATTTTAAGTAAGAAAATTCATCGGGAAGATATTAAAACTGTATATGGAGGGATTATAAAAAAGCTTGACGATGTCATTGCTGAAATGGAGGAATTAAGAGAAGCGAGTTAAGATCATTCTTTAAACTGAATCCTCATAGATTTAAAAGATTTACAAACTGGCGCAAATACCGTTATTGGACATTTGCGCCAGTATTTTTTTGTATGAATTAATCCGATGTAGCCATTTGTAACTCAAATGAAAGGATAATAAATTCTGCAGGGTGAGTTACTGCAACTTTAAGAGTAACAATCAAAACTCCATTTTCTATATCTTCTGAGGTCATAGTTGAGCCTAAGCCACATTCTACAGAAAATGCGTCGGATTCCTTGGCTCCTTGTAGCCCACCTTGTTTCCAAACATCTGTAAGAAAGGAGTTTATCATAGATTTAATAGATTCCCAAGTATTCTTCACATTTGGCTCAAAAATGAAGGCTTGAGCAGCAGATTTGCACGATTGCTCTAAAAAGATCATCGTTCGTCTTACCGATAAATACCTCCAATCTTGGCTATTTCCATCTAAAGTTCTCGCACCCCAAATTAAAATCCCTAAGCCATTAAAAAATCGAATTGCATTGATGGATTTTCCAGAAACAGCATCTACGTTTAAATCTGCCTGTTGATCATCTGTGAGTTTAATGGGTAAGCTTATGGCTCCAACAATAGATGTGTTTGCAGGAGCTTTCCAAACTCCTTCTTGGTTATCCGTCATTGTGATTACACCAGCCATTGCAGCACTTGCCGGTAAAACATTGATAACGTTTAAAACTTCTTTGATAATCGTTTGATAAGTTTTACTCGCATTCAGTAGAGATTGATGATACTGGGTAATAGAAACCCTCAAAGAAGGGTCTTTAATATCATTCAAAAGCTTGGTTACAGTCGGATTGGGTTTCTCTGTAGGATTAATAAGTGCTTCAAGTTGACTTAAATCTCCACCAAACAAATTCGTGAAATCCACATCAGAACTCTGCATGATATTAGTTCCAATAAAAGGGTAGTATGCAGCTCCGTAACTCAACCCAATTTCTCCTGTATTATTTCTGAAATTATCGATATCCTGAGCATATAGGATAGGATCGGGATTTCTACCTCCAATAACATCAAAAATACTGACCGCTCTTTGAACTTCATTGCTTTGAAGTAACATCTCCTGCATCAAAGTTCCATTTTCTTCAATTGACAAGAGTGTTGCATCAGGGCAGATGTACATCGTTGGTTCTTTCTCATTCTTTAATGAAGCAACCCCATTGATCAGAGCATTCAATTGCACCTTTTTGTTGATAATCCCTTTTCCTG
>NZ_JAHEBC010000319.1 GCF_024642405.1 Algoriphagus sp.
TTTCGGCTGTTATGGTGTGCAGTTCATGGTAAATCTGATGTGCCTTTTCAAAGTGTAGCCATTTGGAAAGTCTCCCTCTGAAAAAGAGTTTCATATTTGCAATGACTAATCCAAAGATCAAAATGATGATCAAAGAGGAGAGGTGCATTTTTTTGCCGATTGCATAAAGAAGAAGTAAAAGAGCAATCAACAAAAAGAGTTTAACCTGACTTTTGATGTTCTGAAAAATCAGAATTATCCCATAACTGGCAATCAAAGAAATAGCGATTGTAAGCAGAAGGTTTCCTCCGAATCCAACCACCCCGGAATCTTGGGCCGGATTCAACTTTCCAGTGAGGAAATAAAACAACATAATCCCAAGAATATCAGAGAAAGTACCCTCATAGATATGGAATTCCCGCTTTTTGTAGTTTAAAGTTCCCACACTGGGAATGATGATTGCCGATGAAAGAATAGACAAAGGCGTAGCGTAAAGCCAGGCTGACTCAGAAGTCATATCAGGCACGAAGGTCATCAGAATCCAAACTGCTGCCCAAACCGATCCTAAAAGCCCAATCAAAGCCACTGCAAAGGATTTGAGGATCGGAAAGAGCTTTTCTTGTTTTAATTCTAATTCTAGTGCAGCCTCTAAAACAATCATGATCAAACCGACGATACCTAGAACTTCTAAAATTGGAAAGAAATCAAAGGTTTCATTGGTGAAGCTTTGCAATAAATATTGAAGCAGAATCCCAAGTCCGATAAGCATTAGGACAGCTGGTATATTGGTTCGCTTTGAAATCCCATTGAAAAGGAATGAGAGAATCAAGATAACAGAGAACTCAATGATAAGATTATAGGAGGAAATGATTTCCATAGTTACTCGAAGTTTTCAGTTAGGCTACTGGATATATTATTTTCGCTTAAAAAGCTGACTAAGTCTTCTGTTTTTGCTCCTTTTTCAAGGGTGTATTGTAATACATAAAGATTGTCTTTTTTGGTAGCTCTTAAGTCAATTGGTTTGCTGAATGCTAAAATGGGTTGGTCAAAAAGTAAATCTAAAATCTGCTTTTTCGATAACTGGGATTGTAAATAAATGGATTGTAATCTAGTAGTAGATTTAGGAGGGATCACTGAAAAACCAGATTGTTCAAATTCACCATGCCAGATAAAATGTTCTCCGGTAGAGGTGCCTAATACTAAGCCTAGTGCTCCGATTTTATGGATTAGTCCTTTTAATTTTTTGCCTTGCACCACTGCCCCAATTTGAATCATGGGGTTTTCGCGCAGGAATAGGCCGCTAATATAATGTTTGAGATAAGGAAAAGTTAGAATGAAGCCAGCCCCAATCAACAGGCCGTGACGAATGTAATCAATGGATATAAAGGCAACTATAAGAATACCCCAGGCAATGGGAACATAAAAAAGACTTAGTCTTTTCAATATTCTAGTTACTCGCTTACCCGATTTATTTTGTCTCAGATATCGCTTGGCAAGCCAATGACTAACCTTTAGAATAGCGAAAATACCAAGAAGTATCAACCCTAAGGCAAAGAGGTTATTCCAATGATATAGATTTTCCTGATTCATCTTTATGCGAAAACTTCCCGGTCATTTAGTAACATATATATTTCTTGTTTTAAACTGTCTTTCACTACAAGAAGTCCTTCTTCATTTCTGCCCAATATGTTTATGGTTAATAATTTACGGATAGCAGGTTTGATATCACTTTCAAACCGGGTCGTAAAAAATTCTTTTAATTCCAATTCTGATCCATACCCATAAAGTAGACAATATTTGAGAATCAAAACTTCCTCATCGGAAAGGAAATCATTGAGTTGAATTTCCCTATCAACAAATCGAACCTGATCAGTTTCAAGAATATCGGTGCAAAAAGTCCATGCTTGAAGAACCGCTCCTAAATTATAATCGTAGAGCTTTGTCAATGAAAGAATCTTTTTTTCCAATTGTCTGTCCGTTAATGGGTTTTTTTCCTTTTCCAAAACGTCTTTGTGAGAAGCTCCATGGCGAAGCATTATTGCTTTGAAAATTTCTTCATTTGTGGATTTAGAAACTGAATAAAATTTGGTGAAGGTCAGTGAAAAAGGAATTCTGCTATCCAAATGCTTCAAAAGGATTGAAGAAATAGTAGCACATATTAAAACACGCTGTGATTGGTTGGAAATAAAATCTATCAGAGCTTTCATATTTACCAGTAAAGAATGCTCATGATCTCTCCATTGGTGAAGATCATCCAAAATCACCAGGGGCGCGGTATTGTTTACTGATCGCTTGATAAAATCAAGAGCCTCTTTCAGATTCTTTGAAGTTCTGAATTTCCTGCCTTCCACAATGATATCCGAATTCGGATTTAGCATTAGCGTTCGCTTCGCAAAGAAATGCTTTGAGATATATTCTGCAAGAGTAGTCTTCCCAGAGAATGGATCTCCACTCAATAAAATAGATCTACCACTTCCTTGATCCCATTGTCTTACCGTCTCCTCCAATTGATTTTCAATTCCCATTCGGGATACAAGAAATAAATCACCCACAAAATTTTTGGTTAAGAAAAGGGCATGGTAATGATCCGTATTAGGCTTGGCGGATCGGGTTTCTATTATTTTTAAAGCTTTTTCCAATTCCTGGTGAGCTGTTTTCTCTTTGGCTTCCTCGTATTGGCGACTGATTTTGGACCAAAATGTCTTGATTGCTATTCCTAATTTCTTTTCAAAACCATAATTACTATTGCCTAGCCTGCTGAATGAAGTCTGTAATGGGACTTTTAGGTATTCTGGTTCAATATATAGCTGAGTTACCGCAAAGTCCTTTTTCATCAACTCATCTATATGAGAAAGTAGCTCTAAGCTTCTTTTTTTGTTTTTCCGTTCTTCACCCAGTAGTTTTTCTAAGGTTTCTTTTTCAATTCGGAAATCACTGAGTGATTCCGTTTTAATCAATATCGATAAACTTCCTCTTAAGGAGGAAAGCACATGTTTCACACGGGTAGTAAGCGATTCTTGGTCCTCCCAAAGTTCCATTACGTCTTGAAGAATGTAATAGTCTAACCATTTTGTGGTGGTCTTCTTGAAATCAATTGATTTTTCAATTAAAAGCCCGTCATCTGTCCCAACAGGGATTGTGAAAGATTTGAGGCTTTCCACCCAATCTTCAAGCGTCCTGATTTGATTTTCTTTTTTTTCATTAAACTTCATGAGATCCTCTAATAGGTTCTCAATCCAGTCTAGACCTTCTTTTAGTTTTTGTTGACTATCGATCTGACTTAAAAGTTCTAGGCTTTCTGTAGTTTTCAATAAGAAAAATTCATTCTCATTTCTGATTTCCACACCCATTCGTTCCAGATTGGATTTAATCAAAGTAAAGCTGACTAATGTTTCCTTAATTAAATCTTTAGAAGTTTGGATAATATCAAAATGATGTCCAATGGTCTTGAGTTGATCAAAATACACGCTCCAAGGATTTTTGAGATGCTGTATAGACTCAAGTTTTCGCCCTAAAGCACCTTCTTTTTCAAGAAGTAATTTGTGCATTCCCTCCATATCTTTATAAAGGGTATTAACTTCAGTAAGTAATAATTTTTTACAGGCCTCAAAATGATTTGAAACCTCTTTTTTACTGATCTTATGTTCTTTTTCTCGGTTTTGGGCGATTGAAAGTTGCAAAAGCAAATCGCGATTCAGCAATGAGAGGTTTTTGAATTTTTCTGGAAAAAAGTAATGCCAGAGGTACACATCATGAGAGGGCAGAAGTTCTTTTTTTCCATCAGAAGGAATCAAATCCTGACCATATGATAAAAAAGTTACAATAAACTTTGGGTATTTCTGATATATCAGATCATAAAGAGACTCGGAATCAATTTGGGAATTTACTTGACTTTCAAATCCAGTCATTTGATCCAAAAAGGCTAAGATTGCTTTTGGATGAGTTTCAGATATTTGATTGCTCCGCTCGTTAATTTGCTCCATTTGACATTAGATTCTTACCAAAGAAAGGATTTTTAACTGAATTTTAAATCTTGAATCGTCGATAATATATCGATTAAATGAGCACTTTCAAGAGAAAAGAATACGCTTTAGATTCAGTTTGTTTTAGGGTTTCTCTTTTAATCTCTCGATTTCCCAATTATGAGATACGTGAATAAGTTGAATTGGCTGGATAATTTTTATCAAACAAATCAATTATTGGAATTTGTAATCTGATATTTTTTTAGTCTTCTCAGGATTAAGAAAGTTCTAAGTATTTAATTTGATTAATTTCGATGAGACATTATTTCTATATGCATCTCTCCTCATTGAATAAATAAAAGTTGAATTTCAAGTGTATATTTAGGATTCAAAAATTCGCTGGAAAAGTCTTTTTTCAAAATTCAGCTTGCTTTCATTCAAAAGGAAAGTAGTTTATGAAGCTTAAAAA
>NZ_JAHEBC010000320.1 GCF_024642405.1 Algoriphagus sp.
ATGCCTTTCTCTTTGAACAAACGCTTGGCAAATCATGCGGACAGATCCCAAGTAACCAAACATATGCTGAAGAGATGTTTGTTACTTTTTCTTTTTGGAACAGGGCTTCATTGTATTTACAGCGGGAAATTGGTTTTTGAACTTTGGAATGTCTTGACCCAACTTTCATTTACTATTTTGGTCACCTATTTTCTAATCAGGAAATCCTGGAAAATCCAACTCGGTGTTTCCCTAGGCCTTCTAATTTTAACAGAGCTCCTTTATAGATTGTACAACCCAACTGTTCCTTATGAACATGGAACCAACTTCGGGAATTACATTGATATGATCCTTATGGGTAAAATAAACAATGGAGGTTGGGTTGCGATTAACTGCATCCCAACAGCTGCTCATACAATATGGGGAGCAATTTGTGGGAACATCTTATTATCTAGTAAAATGGGTCGGGAAAAAATAAAAATCTTTGTAATCGCTGGAATTGCAGGGCTGATTCTCGGATATGGACTGGATTTAATGGGAATCACCCCCATTATTAAAAGAATCAGTACCAGTTCTTTTGCTTTGGTATCAGGAGGTTGGGCCCTATTGGCTTTGGCATTTTCTTTTTGGTTGATCGATGTCAAAAAATATCAATCCAAAGCTTTTCCTTTCATCATCGTTGGAATGAATTCTATATTCATTTACCTATTTGCGGAAATATTAGGTCACCGTTGGCTAAATAGAACCTTAGGTATTTTTACTACCGGGTTTCTTGAGCCTTTAGGTTTTGGAGAACATGGACTTGGGATTATTACTGCGTTTTGCACTTTGGTGGCGATGTGGGGGCTCTGCTATTTCCTATATAAAAAGAAGATTTTCTTTAAGATTTAAAACAAAAAAGGTCATCTGCATTCTCAGATGACCTTATATTATTTTTCAATTACTTAAATAAATCTCTTAATAGTCCAGACTATTATTGCCAGAAGAAATACAATAATTGAAATTTTGTTGATGCCATGCATCATTCTAAGATTTAGATTTGATTTTTGGTTAGGATCCGGCTTTTGGAAAACTCTGATAAAGTAGTTACCCACTTCTCCCAACTTAAAGAATTCTTTTACTTTATTATTTTCTGACATTATCTCGGAATTTGAAATTTAAACAGGAAACTACCTAGAAAAGTTTAATTAAATGGAATCAGGTTCGTTCCACATTCCATCTTCTCTAATAATTTCTATCAACTCATCTACTGCCTTTTCTGATGGTACTGAGCGCTTCATCACTTCTTTCCCTTTATAAAGCGTAATTTTTCCTTTTCCGGATCCGACATAGCCATAATCTGCATCAGCCATTTCTCCTGGACCGTTCACGATACATCCCATAATTCCGATTTTCACTCCTTTCAAATGGTCTGTTCTTTTTCTGATCATCGCTGTAGTTTCCTGTAAATCAAATAGCGTTCGTCCACAGGAAGGACAGGAAATATACTCTGTTTTGGACATTCTGGTACGTGCTGCTTGAAGCACTCCAAAACCTACAGAATTATGTAATTTTATTTGATCCAATATCTCTTGACGATCTGTTTGATGTTCTTTCTCCAAAGACATGAAAATTCCATCTCCGAGTCCATCAATTAATAAACCACCAACATCCGTTGCTGCATAAAGCATGGTCAAGTCCTGATTTTGATCTGGATAGGAAATTTTGACTACCACTGGTATCTGATTTTTTAACTCCATTAAAGTTACAAAAGCCCGTCTCATAGCCGGCATTGCATGCTTATTAGAGGTTTTTAAAATCAGAACTGTATCTTTTCTTCCAGAAATCAGAGGAATCACTTGTTTGATTTCTGTATCTGAGACCTCCAAAAAGTTTAACTCCGAATGGTAATTTGAAGAATTCTCAAATTGCACCAAGTCGAATAAAGGAAACTTATTGATCTGATCCTTCTGACTTTTCCAAATTGCTGCATCCTGAATTTCTTTCATTCCATTTGGCAACATAAATGGGATCGGATTAGAACCAGAATAAACGAAATCACAGCCCTGATCATTCATTTTCCACTTATCCAATTCAGGAAGGTAAAAGTGCCCTGTTTGCTTGATTTCCTTTTCTGTGATCTTTTCTATCTTGGAAATATCCGTAATTACTCTTGGTACATTGTGACCTCCAAAATTATATATTTCCTCTGTTTGCCTTTTCTCATGGTCAAAAGGATGTATTGGGTAATGATTGATCTCTGGAATAGCAGCATGTGGCAAACGATTCACATACCGGTCAATCAAAGCCTTTGCGACAGGTGCTTCAAACTCTGGATCTTCGGTCAATGAAACTCTAACTGTATCTCCCAATCCATCTTCCAGCAAGGTTCCAATTCCAACTGCTGACTTAATTCTACCGTCTTCAGCTTCACCTGCTTCTGTTACTCCTAAATGCAATGGATAAGGCTTAAACCCTCCTTCATTTAATTTTTGAACCAGGAGCCTATAGGCCTGAACCATCACCTGAGTATTAGAAGACTTCATCGAAATGACGATGTCAAAATAATTTTCATCTTCACAGATTCTCAAAAACTCCAAGGCAGACTCCACCATTCCAAGGGGTGTATCGCCATAGCGACTCATAATTCGATCTGAAAGAGAACCATGATTAGTACCAATTCTCATCGCAGTACCATTCTCTTTACAGATCTTTACCAAAGGCAAAAATCTTTCTCTGATTCTATCTAACTCTTCCTGATAAGAAGCATCAGTATATTCTATGACCTCAAATTTTTTCTTATCGGCATAGTTGCCTGGATTGATTCTTACTTTCTCCACAATTTTGGCAGCTATTTCTGCAGCATTGGGAGTGAAATGTATATCTGCTACCAAGGGTGTTTGATACCCTTTTTTTCGGAGCTCATTTTTAATATTTCTAAGATTTTCGGCTTCTTTGATACTCGGTGCTGTGATGCGGATCAATTCACATCCTGACTCTATCATTCTGATACATTGCTCCACAGATCCCATGGTATCCATGGTATCGACCGTTGTCATTGACTGGACCACAATAGGATTATCACCTCCAATTAAAACCCCTCCTACATTAACAGGAATTGTTTTTCTTCGGGAATAGCTGGTAAGGCTATTACAGTACAATTGATCCAAAGATTTAATAATTGGTTCCATATTTTTAAATATCTCCTAATTGAGGTCTTATAACTATTTCTTCAACAACAGTTTGCGGGGAAAGGTTATATGCTGACCAAACTGATTCAGCAACATCTTCAGCTTTAATGAAACGTTCTTCAGGCAAGTCCATTCCTTCCCAGCTAGCAGTAAATGTAGCTCCGGGTAAAACCGAAGTTACCTTAATCTGATGATCTTTCAGTTCTTCCCTTATACACTTTGTCATTCCTAACATAGCCCATTTCGATATCGCATAACTTCCACCATTGGCATATGCTGTTAATCCTGCTATGGAGCCCATACTGAAAATATGACCACTTTTTTTAGCTTTCATATCCCCGATCAAAGCACGAGTCAGATAGTATGCAGAATACAAATTTGTATTCATCATCACTTCAAGATTACCTTCCGGCTCTTCTAATATAGCCCCTGGCAAAAACACTCCAGTATTATTCACGAGCACGTCCGGTGTACCGAAACCCTTAACTTTCTCTGCAAACCCCAATACTTCATCTTTCTTAGATAAATCTGCTTTCACGGTCAAAACATGTATTAAGGCATGATTTTCTTCCAAAGATGATTTCAGTTCTTCTAATTCCTTTTCATTTCTTGAACAGGTGATTATGTCAAACCCTTCATTTGCAAAGCGCTCAATAATAGCCCTCCCTATACCTTTGGTACCACCTGTGACGAGAATAATTTTACTCATTTATTTGTTGTTTTAATAGTTAGTATGACAACTATCTACAGGAAACAAAGTTACATTTTTTTATCAAAACAGTGCTGAAACCTGCATCCTTCCTACATGAACAATTCTGTCTAAGCCCTGTGAATTTCTTCCCTCATAGACCAAATTCAATTGTAAGCCTTCTCCTACTTTTTGAAGCCAATTTAAAGTCCAGGTCACATTGGTACCGGGAGTTAAAGCCTGAAGCATTTCATAGCCAACAGGAGAATTGGAAACTCCATTGTAATCAATCTGAATGAGTTTTAGATTTCCCGTTAAAGTAGTTTTTATTGCTTTTGCATAGCGTAAATCCAAACCAACCTGGTGTAGCATTGCTTTCTCTTCTATTTCAATGTTTTCTGTATTTTGCTTGCCTGTATATGAATAAGAAGCCGTTGTTCTAAAAAATGGAGTTGGTTGCCATGCAAACTCAGGCCCCAGTGCAGTTTGTTCTATTTTATAATTTCTGTTTTCTAAAAAAT
>NZ_JAHEBC010000321.1 GCF_024642405.1 Algoriphagus sp.
TAAGACAGTGCAATCTTATTTTACTCTTTCAACTACAGCTTTAAATGCTTCTGGGTGATTCATTGCTAAATCTGCCAAAACCTTACGGTTAAGTTCGATTTCTGCTTTCTTCAATAATCCCATTAATTGAGAGTAAGACACGCCATGCTGTCTAGCACCTGCGTTGATACGTTGAATCCACAAAGCTCTGAATTCTCTTTTCTTCGCTTTACGGTCTCTGTACGCGTACTGAAGTCCTTTCTCGTATTTGTTTTTGGCTACAGTCCATACATTGCTACCTCTTCCGAAGTAACCTCTTGTGGCCTTTAGCACTTTTTTTCTTCTTGCTCTTGACGCTACTGCGTTTACTGATCTAGGCATAGTTTTTTGTTTTTTGACGCTTGGTGTCTCATTTGACTGAGATCTTTTTTACCAAAGTGTCTGGTGAATAAATAAACCTTAATTAATTAAATTTTAAGCTACCGTCGAAAATCAGATTCTCAACATGTCTCTTACTCTACCTTCATCAGACTCATGTACAAGACCAGTTTTGGTCAAGTTATGCTTTCTTTTAGTAGATTTTTTGGTAAGGATGTGGCTTTTGAAAGCGTGTTTCCTTTTGATCTTACCGGTTCCCGTTAAAGCGAACCTCTTCTTTGCACTGGATTTGGTTTTTACTTTTGGCATTTTGCTGTATTTATTTAAGTTGAAATTTATTTTTTACCTGCTTTGGGCGTAATAAAAATGTTCATTCTTTTTCCTTCCATTTTCGGAAGCTGCTCCACTGCTCCTAAATCCTCAAGAGCTTGAGCAAATTTCAACAAAAGCATTTCTCCTCTTTCTTTAAATACAATCGTACGGCCTACAAAATGTACATAGGCTTTAACTTTTGCACCTTCTTTAAGAAAGTTTTGAGCATGCTTTACTTTGAAATTAAAATCATGTTCATCCGTATTAGGACCGAATCTAATTTCTTTCAAAACAACTTTCGCAGCGTTAGCTTTGATTTCTTTTTGCTTCTTTTTCTGCTCGTACTTAAACTTTGCATAGTCAAGAATCTTACAAACTGGGGGATCAACATTAGGTGAAATCTCTACAAGATCCAGGTCATTTTCCTGAGCAAGCTTTATAGCCTTGTCAGTTTGAAGTAGTGCGTTGCCTCCTTCTACGAAGTCACCAACAACTCTTACTTCACGTGCTCTTATTTTCTGGTTTACTTTATAAGGTTCTTCTTGCCGACCTCTATACGGTTGTCTGTTGTTTCTCAAGTTTGATTAGTTGTTTTTATGAAATTGCCTGCAAATATCGGAATTATTTCTAATTAAGAAAAGAACAATCGATTATTACCAATTTATGGCTTACTAAGCGATGCTGAAATAATCCCATTAAAATACTTTATAAACTCCTCCGGAGAGTAGTTACCGATGTCGCCTTCACCATGCTTTCTTACAGAAAGTATTCGTTCTTCTTGCTCCTTCTCCCCTACAATCAACATAAACGGCACTTTCTTTACCTCAGAGTCACGGATCTTACGACCAATTTTCTCGTCTCTATTATCTATGGAACCTGTGATTCCTACATCTTCTAAAATAGCTTTTATTTCTTCAGCATACCCAACATACTTCTCAGAAATTGGAAGAATATTGATTTGTTCTGGCGAAAGCCACAATGGGAAGTTGCCTGCACAGTGTTCTATCAAAACTGCTACAAATCGCTCCAAAGAACCAAATGGAGCTCTATGGATCATCACAGGTCTGTGCTTTTGGTTATCCGAACCTATGTATTCCAACTGGAATCGTTCTGGTAAGTTATAATCTACTTGGATAGTTCCCAACTGCCATTTTCTTCCCAAAGCGTCTTTGACCATAAAGTCCAATTTAGGACCATAAAAAGCTGCTTCTCCAAGTTCGGTAACTGTTTCCAACCCTTTCTCTGCGGCCGCTTCAATAATGGCTGATTCAGCCTTATTCCAGTTTTCATTACCACCGATATATTTGGATGAATTCTCTGGGTCTCTCAAAGAAATCTGTGCCGTGTAATCTTCAAATCCTAATGCTTTGAATACATAAAGCACCAAATCAATTACTTTGATAAACTCCTCTTTTACTTGATCAGGTCTACAGAAGATATGTGCATCATCCTGAGTAAATCCTCGAACGCGGGTCAAACCATGTAATTCACCACTTTGCTCATATCTGTAAACAGTTCCAAATTCCGCATATCGGATTGGCAACTCTTTATAAGAGTGTGGCTTATGCTTGTATATTTCGCAGTGATGCGGGCAGTTCATCGGTTTCAACAAAAACTCCTCCCCTTCATGTGGAGTAGTAATTGGCTGAAATGAATCCTTACCATATTTCTCGTAGTGACCAGAAGTTTCATACAAAACCTTGTGACCGATATGAGGAGTAGTAACTTGTTGATAACCGGACTTATCCTGAGCCTTTTTCATGAAATTAATCAGGCGCTCTCGCAATAAGGTACCCTTTGGCAACCAAAGCGGAAGTCCCATTCCTACTTTTTCAGAGAAAGTGAATAATTCTAATTCTCTTCCAAGTTTTCTATGGTCACGCTTTTTAGCTTCTTCTATGAGCGTCAGGTATTCGGTAAGTTCTTTCGCTTTAGGAAAAGTCACCCCATAAATACGAGTCAGCATTTTACGGTTCTCGTCTCCTCGCCAATATGCCCCAGCTATGTTTGTGAGCTTTACAGCCTTTACAAAACCAGTATTCGGAATATGAGGACCACGACAAAGATCTACAAAGTTGCCTTGCTGATAGAACGTAATGGAACCATCTTCCAGTCCTTCAAGCAAATCCAATTTGTACTCATCCCCTTTCTTCTGGAAATAGTCAATTGCATCTTTTTTGGAAACATCTGATCGGATGTACTCATTCTTCTCCCGAGCCAATTCGATCATTTTCTTCTCGATGTCTTCGAGTTCAGAGCCATCCAAGGTTTTATCACCGAAATCTACATCATAATAGAAACCAGTTTCAATTGGAGGTCCGATACCAAATTTGATTCCTGGGTGAAGTGCTTCCAAAGCTTCCGCCAACAAGTGAGCGGAGGAATGCCAAAAGGTATTCTTGCCTTCTCCATCATTCCAAGTCAATAATTGGACTTTAGAATCTTCGTTGATTGCACGGGTTGCGTCCCAAACCTGTCCATTTACTTTAGCGGCTAGAACATTTCTGGCTAAACCCTCGCTGATACTGGCAGCAATCTGTAGTCCTGTTGTTCCTTTTTCAAACACCTTCACGGAGCCATCCGGAAGGGTAATGTTAATTTCTTGTGACATGTGTAATTATTCTCTGCCCATACAAACAGGCATTTGGTTTAAGTTGCAAATATGCAAATAGCACCCGCAACCAAAAAATTTATCGAGAGGGAATATGTAAATGAGAGCTTATTTTTATAATTATCTACGTCCAATAGTTATTGCACCAATAAAAAGATCCTATTTTCTATGATTTCTGGACTGGAAGACCGGAGACGGATGACCGAAATACTCTAAAAAATACGCCAAATTTTTAGAAGCATTCTAATTGCCTATAAGTATCTAAAAACTCTTTCCAAAACTCAATCCTGCAAATCTCGGGTCAAAGTTCCATTCTTCTCTTCCTCCAACAGGAACATTAAAAAATGGCGTATAACCAACCCTAAAAAAAAATCCACCCTCAGGTTTCTGGAACCTGTACCCTATTCTTAAGGGAATAATTGCACCAAAAACCACTTTATCGACATTTTCAAATGTTTCCTGATCAAAATATATACTATTGTCTAAGTAAGAAGTAACTCCAGCACCCAATTCCAAATGATGGTTTGACTTACCATAGAATGCTGTTAGTTCAATTGGTATAGCTGGGAGCCATTTTGTATTAGAACTTGATCCCTGATACCACATGGAGAACCCTGCACTTGCACTTAGCTTTACCTTCCCTTTTTGATGGAAAACTCTCCCATAAGTAAAGGCATATTGTCCCGCATTCCCCCCTAGATCTAAATAGACTACATTTTTTGCAGTAAAGGTCTCTGCCTTGGATTGGGCATGGCTTTCAATAGAAATGGAAAAAAATATAGCACAAATAATAGCTAAAAAAGGCTTGAATAAAGTTCTTTTATCTTTCATTCAACTAAAATAAAAAAAATCGACTAAAGAATTATTTGTGCACTTATTTTTACCGCAAATGGCTTTGCTTCAGGACTATCTAAATATGTCATTCTATGGAAGAAATCTACTCGGAAAAACTTAAAGATATTTTCGATTCCATAGCCAAGCTCCACATATGGTTTTGTCGGATCCAGCCTTCCAAAAGTTTCCAATGGATTGCCCTCAGGATCCATATCAGGTACATTTTGGATA
>NZ_JAHEBC010000322.1 GCF_024642405.1 Algoriphagus sp.
TTACATCTATTTCTGTCCATATAGTACCTAAACCCAAACTCCCGGGTTCGCCTTCTATTTTGGTTACTCTATCGCAAATTAAATAAGGAGGTTGAGGTGGTCTTACCTGAAGGGCGTAGTCATCCTGGTATTCAAACAAAGGTCCAAAAACGGAAGATATCCTTCCTGAACTCAATATTTCTAACTCATGCCTATTTAAACTATTTACTTTGTGTGAAGCTAATTCAGCGATATCACTATTGAATATCGGTTCTTCTTGTTCTGAATTGAACTGGATTTCTTGTAAATTCTTTTCAAAACCCACTTTTTGCCAATCATTTTCAGGTTCAAACAAACTGTCTTGCATATTTTTCATAAACGCTGAAAAATTCTGCTGAGCAGCCAAATGGGCAGCCAAATAATTTTCATGAGCTTCTGACATTATAGCATGTTGATTTCTCAACAATTCCACAATTTCATTTTCTTCAAAATTATTTAAATCATTTTGCGTATCTGAATTATTTTCAATCTCGGGACTTGCAACATTTTTTCTTTCAAAAGACTCGGCTTGAGACTTTTCCCGAATACCATTTATATTTTCTTCAGCAATAATCGTTTTCCTTTTTCTTTTAGCAATTGCAAAAGAGGGCGCTTCCCTAAATGGATTAGTATTCTTATTTACTTCTTCTTTCAAGCCAATTGGGTTTAGCTTTTTCTTATTTTTAATTTCGGTCATGTGCATCGGAAAATCGATTTTTATTGAATTCTCCTTTTTCGGATGCTTAGCTTTCAAAGATTCTAGATTAACTGGAACTCCTGCAGCCCACAATTCTGTGGTTGCTCTCATCGTCTCGATTAGGCTTGATTGACCAGCCCTATCCATGGAAACACAAACAAATTCCTTGTCTCCCAATATTTCTTTTATTGCGACACCTAAGCTATTACGAGGCCCAAATTCCACAAAAACTCTTATCCCATCTTCCCAAGCCTTCTCAACAATTCTTGTAAAATCAATAGGGTTTACGGCTTGTCCGGTCAATGCATCAGCAACTGATTCAGAAGTTGGAGTATAAACACCATCAAGATAATTGGAATAAAAACGTACCCCTTTCACTTCGTTTACTTTTCTGGTATGTAGCTTTCTCCACGCCTTTTCAAAAGGTAAAACCGGGGCGCAGTGTATCGCTATATCATGCTCCAAAGGCATAGCTTTATTCGTTCCCAATTCTTTTATGATCCGTTCACATGCATCTTTATCACCCCCTATAACACAATCATTTTTTGTATTTACAATGGAAAGGTAGGCTCTCTCTTCTTTTTCTAGCAATTTTTTGACCTGAGCAACTGATGCCAATATTCGCCAATTGACCCAGTTAACATTTACATTTGGTAAAAGCCCCCAGTGTTCCTTAACTGATTCAAATTCCCCTCCTAAAGCTTTTGAATATAGCCCACTGTCCAGAGTTGAATGAAGTAAGCCACTCATATCTTCCCACACTCCCATTGCGAACATAGAGTTAGTCTCGCCTGATGACAGTCCAATAACTGCCTCCGGCATTAAACCCAATATCTCCTTGGTGAATGCTGTATGGATTTGACACATTAATGAAGATCCAGCTAATTGATAAAAAGGCAGCTTTTCCTCTTTACTACCTACTTCATAAATCCAATTTGTAGCAAAAGCAATGTTACTGCAATAGGGTTTTAGTGCTCCAATAAGCCCTGGAAATTCCTCTAATAAGGATTTACCCATTTTGGGATATGCTGAGGCTGCGCCTGTATATGCGAAAGCAATATCTCCCTGAATTCTTTCTTTTCTAAAATGTATATTAGGAGTAATCCATCCGTCAAGATTAGGATTCCCTGACACTAATTGAATTGCAAGTTCTCGTTGTTGTTGCAAATCATCAGCAGTAGAAACAATCCCTAATCGGTATTTTTTATCTTCTGAATAAACGTTCTTTTGAATCGAATCTATTAATTCTTCTTTATTCAAACCTGAATAACAATGGATCAAAACATCTCCTGTCGCTCTAGTTTGAATATCTTCAATTACTTCTGAATTAATTTGAAAATTACTTTCCCCTCCAAAAAATGAACGACAAGATATATCGTAGGAAAATCCCTTGTCACTTTCCAAAATAGGCTTTAGCAGACTATGATCTTTTGTCAATTGAAGACGATTCCTTATTAGAAGTATCGATGTTGCAACTTCTATTAGACCAGAACTTGCATGTGAATATCCCATTTTAGAAATCACCCAATCTTTCTCTAGGGTATATCTTTCTTCTCTAATTTCATTAGGATCTATAGATGCTAAAATTTTGTCTCCGTCTTTTATGGCGGCATCATTATTTTTTAATGCGACAACCACTGCAGTATCTGTAAGAGGCCAATCAACACCAAGTACATCTTTTAATGCTTTCGAATTGACAAACTCATCTGACATATCAACGGCTCCGACCAAGGCTGCAGATAGCTCATTATTCTGAATGGATTGAATCGCAACTTCAAGTGCCTTTGTTCCAGACAGTTCCTCTGCAGAAAGGGTATACCCCATTCCACAATAATCAAAATGATAATTTATACGATTAGCTGGGACATTTGGCATTGTTCCTAAGACTCCTGCAGAAACCAAAACTTCTCCAATATCCGTCTTGATTTGATCTAAATCATATGAAGTAGCTGATACCTCACCATCGTCTAATAAATCCTTTATTCTTTTTCTGAAACCGTATCTATTTATTTCAGCGTCAGCGCCCATTCCAATAAAAACTCCAGTATCATCTTTCCCCAAATGAATACCTTGCATTATTAAATTCTGAATGGTATTCAGCATCAATAATTGCTGACTCAGAGCCAATTTTAAATCTTTTGGCGGTGAGCTTAATTCTTTAACCTCAAAAGAAATGTTTTTCTTTTTCTCTACACTTTTCGGATTTCCAAGTAAGTGACTTAAATAGGCTTTTGCATTTGGAAAGTCAGAAGATTGGATTTCAACTCCAATAACAGCAACCTTGCTTTTTTTAGGATTAGCTGAAACACTTTCGTAGTTCGTTTTAGGATTCCATTCTTCTAATAATAGGTGGGCATTATTTCCACAAAATCCAAAATTACTTATTCCGGCAATTCGATTGGATTTACTCTTCCAAGGTTCAGCTTTACTAGAGACAGTAAATATTGAATCTGATAAAATTGTATTTAATGGCTCTGAATTGGGTACAGGCGGAAGTACTTTATTTTTGAAAGCAGAAAGAACTTTAAAAATACTTCCTATTCCAGAAGCAGTAATAGCATGACCAATATTTCCTTTTAGGGAACTTAAATGGATTTTGGAAGAGGAGGAATATACTTCCCCCATGCTTTTTATTTCTATCGTATCACCAGTACTTGTGCCGGTAGCATGGCATTCTATATAACTTATTTCTTCGGGAAGAATACCTGAAACCTCAAGAGCATCTTGCATACTCTTTACTTGGCCAGATTGGGAAGGAACTAAAAAACCTCCTTGTCTTCCATCATTGGACAACCCTATGCCCCTTATTACACCTAAAATATTATCTCCACTTTTTACCGCATCTTTTAAGCGTTTAACAACGATAAAACCTGCGCCTTCTGATGGAATTAGACCATCTGCAGCTTCATTAAATGGTCGCGATTGACCCGATGGACTTAATGCATTTAAAGCAGTGAAACCATTATGTAACAAAAAAGGGTCTGAAGCGCAAACCCCTCCAACTAGCATCATGTCTTGCGAACCACCATTTAATTTATCACAAGCTATCTTCAAGGCATACAATGAAGAAGCGCAGGCAGCATCAATTGAAAACGAATCCCCTTCAAGACCAAGAGCTTTGGCTGTAATCATAGCAGGGAATCCAGACATAAAACGATTTATCGGGTCAATGTACCTCGAAGGGTTTTTCCATTCCGGAAACATTGCTTTTAAATGTTGCTCTTCAAAATACTGGCAAAAAGATCGACTCGGGTAGCTAAGGTTTCCCAAAATCAAACCTGTCTTTGCTAAAACCTCATGCTCAGTATACCCTGCTTCTTCTAATGCTGATTTCGCAGAATGAAAACACCATTTAAATAATGGGTCAAGAACATCTATAATAGCTGGTTCAACTTTATAGGAGTTAATATCAAAATGTTGATCAAAATCTGAAATGTATCCGCCTAGATTATGCCAAGATTTATCCTTTGTAGAAGTATCAGTAGGACCAACAATTTCATCCTCCATTTTCACTCTCCAAGTATTTACCTTTTCAGCAGAAATATTTACCTTATTTTCCACTACCATTTGCCATAGTTCTTCCGGACTAAAGCAACCAGGCAATACACAACCCTGACCTATTATTGCA
>NZ_JAHEBC010000064.1 GCF_024642405.1 Algoriphagus sp.
ATTTTGATGAAAAAAAGCTTATCACTCAAGCTGGAGGCATCAATTACTGCATCAAAAAAATTTATGAATTGAATCCCGCTGGCACAATTTACTTTTTTACTTCCAGCAAAGCATTTAACAATCGAGGTGGGTATGATCCATTTGATCAAGAAGGGATGGTAAAATATGTAGAACTACAAAAACAAATCTGTGAACTACATGGCATCCCCTATTTGGATCAATTTACACTTGGTGGTTACAATATTTACAATCAAGAGCTTTACTATCGCGATCCCATTCATATGAACGAAGAAGGTTACAAAAAACTTGGCGCTCTTCAGGTTTCCTTTTTAGCTTTTCCACAATAACAAAAAATTCTTTTGCCAAGCTACTTGAAAAAGTGAGTGTTTATATTTCTAAAAATAAAATTTATCCATGTTTTCAAAGAACTACAAATAAACGAAGTGATGGATCTGTTGATAATGCTCGTCAAATAAAAAATGTGAGATACTAAAAATCTAATTCCTTACTATTAAAAAAGAGGCTAACAATGATCCGTTAGCCTCTACTCTTTTTGGTTTATATTTTTTACCTCGCGTAAAGAATCAAGTTCTTCATTCCCCAAGGGTTTTCACCATTTTCATTGGATTTAATACGAATAAATCTAACATTTTCATCAGATTTCCAACGGATATTATTTACTCCCACTTGCCCTTGCCCTTTTGCAACTTCAGTCCAGTTACTTCCATTTGGTGATATGGATACTGAATAACCAATCGGAAATTGATCTTTCCCAGAATCAAATTGAATTTCCGCTAGGTTATGGGAATCTGGTAATTCGATCTGAAACCACATTCCGGTTTTTTGGGCTTCTTCAGTTTTCCAGCCTTTATATCCAAAAACATAAGATGGATCTTTAGTAGATCCTACTCCTTGTAAAGCAGTGCTACTGGCAGTTGCTACCCAGTTATCCTGAGGTGCCAATGCCTTTGGAACTTCCTGCATCAATTCATCAAAACTATAATTTGAATCTCGGTTTTTGGTCTCCTCTCTGAGCTGAGCAACATATTCAGGAGTTACAAAACTACCTTCATTTCCAAACTCGTTACGGATATATGAAATCACAGAAGCGATGTATTCATCGTCATTCATATTCATTGCTATCATTACTCCTTCGTATTCTTTGTCTTCCAAATTACCAGTTAAGCCATGTAACATGGTTTTAACAGCATATTCTGGATGTCCCATAAGTCTTTGAGAACCAGAGAATGCGGGTGCAATCAATCCATCACCAGCTGGAGAACCCAACCCTTTTGGACCATGACAAGTAGAGCAATAGCTATCAAAAATGGATTTTCCTTTAGTAAACAAAGCCAACTCAGCAGGAGCATACTTTACAGAAGCAGCCTTCCTAGCCTCCTCCATCTTTTCCAGAATTTGAGTTGCCACCAATTGAGGCCCTTTTGCAGAATTTAAGGCCAAAGTGGATTTCATCAATTCCTCAACCTGGTCTACTTTTAAAATATAGGCGCTAAATAATGCCTGGATTACCACATTTGGATCTTGGTCTTTACTCATCTCACGGTAATCAGATGCCAAGCTTTTTTCTCCATATTTATAAAGTGTCTCGCTAGCTTTTAAAGCCTGAATCCTAATATTGGGATTTGAATCCTCTAAAAGATCTCTAACTAAACTTGCTTCTAAGGCACCTAAACCTTCCAAGGTCCAAAGTGCATGGATTCTGGCAAGTTCATTCGCTGAGGTTTTAACCATTTTCTCCAAATCACCAACGATGGATTTATCTTGATTCAAAATCATCAACTGTTGAGCTTGATCTCTCCACCAACCATTAGGGTTTTCCAAATGCCTTACTAATTCCGCTGAAGTCTCCTCATACATTCTTGGTTTTTCGGTGTTTCTAGGCATTCCCTCATAGGTCAATCGCCAGATTCTTCCATTTCCAATCACATCATCCATTTGATATTGTTGGATTTTAGTTCTTAGATAACTTCCCTCCTGCGTCCAGTTTCCTTCCTGAATAATTCCTCGATACATATCCACAATGTACATGGTACCATCAGGAGCAGTAGCCATATCCACAGGTCTGAATAGCGGGTCTGTGGATTGAATGAATTCAGATTTAGAATCAATGTATTTATTTTGAATGTAAGTCAATCCTTCTTCATTCTCAGTATTTACCTGGCGTACAATCCTACCAACAGGCTCTCCATAAAAATATTGTCCTACAAGCTCTTTTGGAAGGCGATCACCTCTGAACACATCATTTCCTGCAGCACCTGTCACATTATTTAAAGACCCATCAGGATTTGCTTCTTTCATACCAGGCTGAAAATCGGCTAATTTTACTAAACTATAGGGCGTTCTAAAACCATCCTGCCATTGTCCTTTCACACTATAATTTCCATATGCAATTGGGAATTGAAATCCTTGCGGAACACCTCCGGCACCATCTTGAAACCATAGCTTTCCATAATTATCCTGGGTAACTCCCCATTGTCCCCATGGATTGCCACTTGGTTCCTGAATAACACCATCTGCAGTCCATCGAATTCTTTTAGAATTGTATGTGCTATACATCCAATTATCCAAGGCCCAAGTCAAAAAAGTCGTTTGATGTTCAACATTACCAGATCTGCCTAAACCGGATGCAAAAAGCTCTTTCTTATCAGCATGACCATCCCCATCAGTATCTGTGAATTTATAGACATGATCCTCGTTAGATTCCATAGAAAGAATAGAATTTTTACCAAAGGGAACTACATATCTTGGAAAAACCAGGCTATCTAAGAAAACAACACCTGTTTCATATACTCCATCATTATCCTTGTCTTCCCATCTAGAAATCCTAGATGTTGGCATCAATTCCCCATTTGCATCAATATCCTGCATATAGGTTCTAAGCTCCAAAACATACATCCTACCATTTCCATCAAACTGGATTGCAGCAGGTTCTCGGATTTGAGGTTCGGAAAGCACTGGTTCCATATTATATCCAGGTTTAAGGACAAATGACTTTTTCTCTTCATTAGCCGAAACAGGAACCACTGGAGCTGTTGGAGTCAGGTCAATTCCTTTCCAAACTGGCGACTCCATATCAATTCCTTCCGGTAATTCAACCACTGGATAGGGAGGCTCGGAACGCTTAGGATCCATAGATTCAGAAGGTGAAACATCAAAAGGAGATCTTTCGGGTTCACAAGAAGCAAATACTATTGACAGGGGGATTGCGAATAGGATTGTTTTATTTAAGAAACGCATCTATTATGAATGATTTATATCTAAAATGAAAAGTAAATTAAAATTCTCTTTACCTAAATACAAATTTTAGGATTATTGACTGAAAGTAGCTACCGAAAAAATAAAATTGGTTTAGAATAACAAAAATCAAAATAGTCACCCAAAAACAAAATTGAATATTCCTAAATCCAAAATTCTCATTGAGAAGATTAATTCCTAGGCGCTCCTAATCCTGAATTCCATGGGTATGGGAATTTTTGAAATAACCCGTGTTGTGTTGGACTAATCGCTCTTCTAAATTTTCAGTTTGACCAATGTAATATTGGTCTCTGGAACTTGAATAAAGTAAATACACAAAAAATATAGTAGTCATCTAAACCAATATAAACCAAAAAACCACTCGGGTTAGCGAGTGGTTTTGAAATTAAAAGAGCCTCCTATCGGGATCGAACCAATGACCTACTGATTACAAGTCAGTTGCTCTACCAGCTGAGCTAAGGAGGCTTTTTCCTTTAACGTGGTGCAAATATAGGCTTAGCTATTATTCGCTCCAAACCCTTTGAAAGTATTTTTTCTATCTCTCTAATTCTGAGAGAGAAAAATTTAAAACTCTCTAAGAATTGATAACTTTTTCTTCAACTTATCTATTTCCTCCTCCGCTTTTTGAATCTTAATATCAAACTGATCTTTTAACTTATCTGCAGTCTTAGAGGCGGCAAAGAATTCAAGATTATTCTTCCAAAGTGTAATGTTATTCTCTAAATCCGAAATCTGCTTCCGAATTCCATGCTCTTTCTTATTAAGAGTTTTTGAAGCGTTAGGGTCAGATTGGATTTTATTTAAGTTTAATCTAAACAGGAAGTCCTCTCTATCAAATTCAGGATCTAGTTTTTCAAGGTATAAATCAACTGCAGCTTTAAACTGAGCCTGAACTTCTTTCATGTTTTTTCGAGGCACGAAACCAAGTTCATTAAACGTACCAACCAATTCCGTAAGATTCTCTTCACTTGCATCTTTGGCCTCTTTAATCTTTTTAATTACCTCCTGCTTTTTGACAAGGTTAGCTTCAAACTCTGCATTATTTTGTTTGTTGGAATTTCTTCTATTATCAAAGAAGGTATCGCATGCTGTTTTAAACTTTTTGTAAAGGGTATCTCTACTCTTTTCAGGAGTTGGTCCAAGCCTCTTCCAATCTTGTTGTAATTTGACCAGTTGATTCGCGGTATTCTGCCAATCTGTACTGTTCATCAATTCCTCAGCTTTGGTGATTAATTCTTCTGCCTTTGACTGATTGGTTGCCCTAATTTCGTCTAGCTCTTTGAAAAATAAATTCTTGTTATGGAAAAAATGTTTAAAGGCAGTCCAAAATGATTTGTTAATTTCTTTTCCAGCTTCTTTTGGAACAGGCCCTATTTTCTCCCATGCCTTTTGAATCTCTAAAATTTCTTTTGTTTTAGTATTCCAGTCTTTAATCCTTTCGGCTTTAAAATCAGAAAAGGCTTCCAATTTCTTAATCAAAGCTTCTTTTTCAACTTGATTTTTCTGAAATACTTCTTTTTGACCTTCGTAATATTCCTTTCTCCTGTCATATACTGCATCTGAAGCAGCTTTGAATCTCTGCCATAAACTTTCCTGCTCATCTCTTGGAACAGGGCCAATATGCTTAAATTCCTCATGAAGGTCATTTAAAGCTTTGATCGCATCTTTGAGGTCTTTTACATCTTTGAGAGCCTCTGCTTTTTCACAAAGCTCAGTTTTACTTTCTAGGTTCTTTTTGCGATCAAGTTCTTTTAACTCAAAATAGATACTCCTATTATCATAAAACCGATCCATCAAAGCATTATAGCTTGCCCATAAACTTCGATTTTGTGCGGATGGAACTGGACCTATAGATTTCCATTCTTCCTGAATTGCTTTGATCGATGCCATGCTAAGGGTGGTTTCCTCCCCATCAACATTCTCTCTCAGTTTATTCAGCAATTCGGTTTTTGCAGCTAAATTCGCATCTTTTTGCTTTTCAGCATCTTTGCGAATAGTATTTACCTGCTTTTTAAACTCGTAATAATATTTATTAAATTCTTTTTCTTCCTCGCTTGGTTTGAAGTCAAAATCATCTTCAGCTCCACCCTCTTCTTTGAATTTTATCAAGGCTTCATCTCTCTCCTTATGTACAAATTCATCGAAAGCAGATTTTATCTCATGGACAATCTTATCCATCTTCAACACATTTCCTTGCTGAACTTTCTCTTTTAATAACTTTACAAGCTGAATTTTTGATAGTGAAGAAAAATCTATTTCATCTTGGTGATCTTCATCTTCTTCCTCCGAATCATCATCTGAACTTTCTTCATTGGAAGAAACCTCTTCTATTTTTGATTCATTAGCATCCGATATTTCAGGACTTACCTCTCCTTTTTCACTTGAAGATCCTTCTTCAGTGGATAATTCTACAGTTTTATCCTCCTTCACAGATACAGGTTCTACTGAATTATCTTCACTGGTTACTACTTCTTCTGGTAAGGATTCAGTATTATCCTGATTTTCAACAATTTCTTTTGATTCTTCTTTAGGAGACTCTTCTTTGGAAGTATTATCAACAGGCTTTTTTTCTCCTGCGTCAGCTTTATTATTTACTGGCTCATCAGGAGATTCCTCTGTAGATTCAACTTTAGGTTCTTTCTCGATACCCTTTACCTCTTTGTTTTGAGAGGTTTGAGTCACCTTGTCCTTGTCGGACAAATCATTACTTTTCTCAGTCATAAAAACGCTACTATTTCACGGCAATATGGGCAAAAGTAAGGATTTTGCCTAATTTAATCTTGGGTCCAAAGGATAATTTGCGATTACCTTAAACTCGCCTCCCATATTTTTTAGGAGCTTTCTCCAAAGCTCATCCGGAGTGTAGTCAAAAATTTGGGAATCCACTTCATCCTTACAAACAATCCAGGTTTTTTCATTCAATTCTTCCTCCAGTTGATCAAATCCCCAACCGCTATATCCTATAAAAAATCTTACATTTTCAGGATCTATTAACCCCGTTTTCAGTTTATCCACAAGTTGCTCATAATCACCTCCCCACCACAAATCCTTCCCAATCTGTATACTTCTCTCCAGTTCTTTTTCACCAGAATAAATATAATGTAGGGTGTTTTGCTCTACTGGTCCTCCCACAAAGACTTCATTATCCAAGAACTCAAGGTCCTGAACTAATTCACCCAATTTAAGAATAGAAACCTTGTTTATTACCAATCCAAAGCTCCCTTCTACATTATGTTCACAGAGAAGAACTACTGATCTAACAAAATTCTCATCTTGTAAAAATGGCTCGGAAAGTAACAAGTCTCCTGCCTTTGGTTTTATTTTTTCATTTTGATCCATTCACTAGTTGGTATAATTCAAATAAAAATATAGATCATAATTTTTTAAAATCAATAGCGATAGTACATTTATCTAATAATTTTTATTGAAAATAAATTATTGATGAATATTTCAGCAATCCGTAAAGAGTACAGCCTAAAAACATTGGATATCAAGGATTTATCCAAAAATCCTATTGAACAATTTAACCTTTGGTTTCAAGAAGCTTTAGTCGCAAAAGTTATTGAAATAAATGCCATGACCCTATCCACAATAGGCTTAGACGGCATTCCAAACGGAAGAATTGTGCTTTTAAAAGAAGTTGATACGGGTTTTGTTTTTTTTACAAACTACGAAAGTCAAAAAGGAAAAGAGTTGGCACAAACACCATTCGCTTCTCTTACTTTTTTTTGGCCAGAACTTGAAAGACAGGTAAGAATCAGAGGAAAAATAGAACAGGTGTCAACAAAATTATCTGATGAATACTTCTTTTCCAGACCTTTAGGATCACAAATCGGAGCTTGGACCTCACCCCAAAGTCAAAAAATAAATTCCCGAGAAGAATTGGAAGAAAGATTACAAGTTTTCGAAAATAAATTCAAGGACACCCCCATTACCAGACCTCGTCATTGGGGTGGTTATAGATTAAATCCTAATCATGTAGAGTTTTGGCAAGGAAGGCCAAGCCGATTACATGATAGAATAGCCTACGAAAAAATTGATAACGGTGGCTGGGAACTATCAATATTAGCTCCCTGATTATTTAAGGTCAAATAAGTCTTTTACCCCTATAAATCGTTCTACTGTAAAGCCTTCTCCATAGGTAGACATTATTCTATGACCAAACTCACGTGCTCTGGACTCTATAAAGGGCAAGAATTCCGGGTCTGAAATGAAACTTGCTGGCTCTTGATTTGAGGGATCAAAGAATTGCGATTTAAAAGCTTTGATACTTTTTACTTTATCTTCCCAATATGGAGTGATATCTACAATAAAATCCGGATTGATGTGATTGTTTTGGATGTAATGATATACATGTTTTGGTCTCCAAGGTTCTTGGCTTATCCCATCCACTTTTGTTTCAATTTTACGAAGCCCGCTCATAAAACAGGAAATACTTGCTAAATCAGATCCTTTCCCATGGTCAGGGTGTCTATCAGATATGGCATTAGCTAAAACAATTTCTGGCCGGTATTTTCTGATAACCTCAATAAGTTTATGCTGATGCTCTTCATCATTTAAAAAATAGATATCCTTAAATTTCAAATTTTCCCGAATTGACAGTTTTAATATTTTTGCTGCTTCATCTGCTTCTTTAAGTCGAAGTTCAGGGGTACCTCTAGTTCCCATTTCCCCTTGTGTCAGGTCGACAATACCCACTTTATTTCCTTTATCTACCTGAGATAAAATTGTACCCGAACAGCCCAATTCTGCATCATCAGGATGAGCGGCTATTACTAAAATATCAAGTTTTGTCATTTTTGACTATAGTTTAAACTTATCTGACCCGAAGGTTCTGTCCTATTCTTAATATACTTCTGGAAGAAATACCATTTAGTCGTGTAATCGTATTAATGGAGATTCCATATCTTCTGGAAATAGAGCCTAAAGTTTCTCCTTTTTTCACTCTATGATAAGCTGCAGTTCTAGCCTTGACCACATGAGAAAAAGTACTTGGAGTGATTAAGAAGTTTGGTCCTATTATTTTTTCTTCATCAAACTCGTAAACATTTTGAGGGTCAAAAGGTAGTCCTCTATACCTTAATTCATAATGCAAATGTGAACCGGTACTTCTTCCGGTGCTGCCACCTTTTGCTATTAAATCACCAGCTTTTACTTCTTGGCCTACATCCACTAAAAATTTTGACAAATGACCATACAATGTCTCTAAGCCATTTTTATGCCTTACGACAAGATAATAGCCGTAACCATATCTATCATAAGACCGAACTCGGACTATTCCATCAAAGCCACTATAAACAGGATCCCCGGTAACAAGATCTAAGTCTGTGCCATAATGCCATCTTCCCCATCTGGATCCAAAAGTTGATGTAACAGGAGTTTTTGTAAGCGGCATTTTCCAATCATATCCAAAAAAAGGATCATATAATCGGATATTGACAGAGTCCTGAAAAGTCTTAGGATCAAAATTATAAATATCTATTTTCTTACTATCCCAACTAGAATAATATTCATAGGCAGTAATCCAGATACTATCAATTTGAATTTGTTCTGAAACTTTGACTAATTTATTTGTAGGGGCCCAAATCATAACATAGGGATCCTCACTTACAATAGATCTAACTTTTCCGAGGTTTACATTATTTTCAAAGATTATTGAATCTGTAACAGAGGAAAGTGTCCTTAAATATGACTCCTGGTCAAAACTTCTAAATTCAATATTTTTACGTTCCTGGGTTCCAGAACCAGTTGTAGTCGTACTGTTTTTCTTGATAATCTTTGGAAAAACTTGAGCATTGACTTCAAAGAAACCAATGCTCAAAATTATTCCTAAAATTATTTTTAGAATGGAAGACCTCATGAATTGGGTTTATGGATTCTCTATTTCGGCCAAATACCGTTCTGCATCCAAAGCTGCCATACATCCTGTTCCAGCAGCAGTTACTGCTTGTCTATAAACATTATCTTGTGCATCTCCGCAAGCAAAAACACCCTCGATATTAGTTTTAGAAGTCCCCGGAATAGTTTTTATATAGCCGGAATTGTCCATATGGATAAATCCCTTGAAAATCTCAGTATTTGGTTCATGACCAATAGCAACAAAGAAGCCAGAAATTGCCAAATCAGATTTTTCTCCAGTTTTATTGTTAAGAATTCTTACGCCATTTACCTCTTCATCCCCTAGAATTTCATCTGTTTCAGTATTCCAGAGAATTTCAATCTTAGGATTATTTTTAACACGCTTTTGCATAATTTGAGAGGCTCTCATTTCATCTTTTCTAATTAGCATGTACACTTTAGAACAAATGTTAGCTAAATAGGAAGCTTCTTCACAAGCTGTATCACCAGCACCCACAATGGCAACTTCTTGATTTCTAAAGAAAAAGCCATCACAGACCGCACAGGCAGAAACTCCCTTACCGTTTAATCTTTCTTCACTTTCCAATCCCAACCATTTTGCAGATGCCCCAGTGGAAATAATTACTGTTTCTGCATGAATTGTTACCTGTTCATCAACGATAACTACTTTAGGATTGGTATTAAAGTCAACTTTTGTGACAAGTCCATATCTAACTTGAGTCCCAAATCTCTCCGCTTGTTTACGGAAATCTTCCATCATCTGAGGACCCATTACACCATCTGGATAACCGGGATAGTTTTCAACATCATTAGTAATAGTCAATTGACCTCCAGGTTGACCACCTGTATATAAAATTGGAGATAAACCTGCCCTTGAGGCATAAATTGCAGCAGTATATCCGGCTGGTCCTGAACCGATGATTAGTACTCGGACCTTTTCAATTTCTTGATTCATTAATAGCTTGTATTAAATCGGTTAAATTTTGTCAATAATGATGGGTAAACAATACTCGTCTTTGTTAAAATTTCCAAAGAGTTCAAATCAGATATTCCTCAACTAAGAAAATCCGGAATTTTTGATCGGCTGAATTATATATATTAAAAAAGGGGCTAAAAGCCCCTTTATATTTTTTTGACTTTTATCCCAAATAGGGCTTCAAGGTCTTGCTTCTTGAAGTGTGTCTAAGTCTCCTTATTGCTTTTTCTTTAATCTGTCTAACCCTCTCTCTTGTAAGGTTAAATTTTTCACCAATTTCTTCCAAAGTCATGGCATGTTCTCCGTTGAGCCCAAAATATAGTGTAATCACATCAGCTTCACGTTGAGTCAAAGTTGATAAAGCTCTTTGAACCTCCTTACGAAGAGAATCATTCATCAATCCATCATCTGGCTTCTCATCTCCATCATTTTCCAAAACGTCCAAAAGGCTATTTTCTTCCCCTTGTACGAATGGAGCATCCATAGAAACGTGACGGCCAGAAATTTTCATGGTATCAACCACTTCACTTGCCGTTACCTCCAAAACTTCCGCTAATTCTTCAGGAGATGGCTCTCTTTCAAATTTTTGCTCTAGTTCACTGAAAGTTTTGCTGATTTTGTTCAATGAACCAACTCTATTCAAAGGTAAACGAACAATTCTTGATTGCTCTGCCAAAGCCTGAAGGATAGATTGTCTAATCCACCAAACTGCATATGAAATGAACTTAAAACCACGAGTTTCATCGAATCTCTGAGCAGCTTTAATTAAACCAAGATTACCTTCGTTGATCAAGTCACCTAAGGAAAGACCCTGATTTTGATATTGCTTTGCCACAGAAACGACAAATCGGAGATTAGCTTTTGTAAGCTTTTCCAATGCCAATTGGTCGCCTTCTCTGATTCTTTTGGCCAGAACTACCTCTTCATCTGCTGTTAACAGGTCTACCTTACCGATCTCCTGGAGATATTTATCCAGCGACTGGCTTTCTCTGTTGGTAATCTGTTTGCTAATTTTTAGCTGCCTCATTCAGAATTATGATTTGTGAATTTTAATTAAATAAGATATTGTCAAAATAATCAATTACATGATTAACACTACTCTTTTGGAGAAGGTTTTTCAGGTTTTGGTAACAAAGCCTTCCGAGAAAGCTTGAATTTACCTGTCTTTTTATCGATATCGATTAATTTAACCATAATTTCTTCTCCTGGTTCAAGAACTCCATCCATAGACTCTACTCGTTCCCATTTTATCTCGGAGATATGAAGTAAACCATCTTTCCCCGGCATAAATTCCACAAATGCTCCAAAAGGTTGAATATTTTTCACTTTACCACTGTAGGTCTCTCCAATTTCTGGTTGAGCAACTATGGCTTTTATTCTACTGATGGCTGCATCCATGTTTGTCTGATTAGCAGAAAAAACACTGATTTTACCTTGATTATCAACTTCCTCAATAACTATTGTGGTAGAAGTATCTTTTTGTATTTCTTGAATTACTTTACCACCTGGGCCAATTACAGCTCCGATTAACTCCTTTGGAATCATCATCAAAAATGATCTTGGAGTGTGAGGTTTCAAATCAGCCTTTGGAGCTGCAAGAGTTTTGGTGATCTCATCCAAAATATGAAGACGACCTTCCTTTGCCTGAAGTAAAGCTTCTTTCAATACGGAATACTCCAGTCCTTCAACTTTCAAATCCATTTGACAAGCAGTAATACCTTTTGAAGTACCTGTCACTTTGAAGTCCATATCACCTAGGTGATCTTCGTCTCCCAAAATATCAGAAAGGATAGAATAATTTCCTGTTTTTGCATCGGAGATCATACCCATAGCGATACCGGTAACTGCAGATTTGATAGGAATACCAGCGTCCATCAATGCCAATGATCCAGCACAAACAGTGGCCATAGAAGACGAACCGTTAGATTCCAAAATATCAGATACGATACGAATAGTATATGGATTTTCTTCAACAGGAGGAAGAACTTTTTTCAAAGCACGCATGGCAAGATTTCCATGCCCCACTTCCCTTCTTCCAGGTCCTCTATTAGGTTTTACTTCGCCCGTAGAAAATCCAGGGAAGTTGTAATGAAGGTAGAATTTGTTGTATCCTGAAATAGTTGCTCCATCTACCATCATCTCGTCCATCTTAGTACCCAAAGTACAAGTAGTAAGAGATTGGGTTTCACCTCTTGTAAATACGGCAGAACCATGGGCAGAAGGTAAATAATCAACCACAGACCAAATAGGTCTTACTTCGTTGAGCTTTCTTCCATCTAATCTTTTCTTCTCATTCAAAGTCAAGTTCCTAGCAGCTTCTTTGTGAATTTTGCTGAAATAAGGACCTATTAAACTTTCTTCAAATCCATGCTCTTCGCCTAAATTAGACACGAATTCTTCTTTGATTTCTTTAATCAAAGCCGAACGCTCAGATTTATTTGCAATTTGCTTGCTAACTGAAGCATAAAGTTTGTCATAAACTTCAGCTTTCATTTTATCATAAAGTGCAGGATCAGATTTTTCGTGAGTGTATTCTCTTTTTACTTCTTTCCCTACAAGCTTTGTTAATTCGATTTGAGCTTGGCAATGTCTCTTGATTTCCTCATGAGCATATTGCATCGCCTCAAGCATTTCTTCCTCTTGGATTTCATTTGCTTCTCCTTCAACCATCAAAATAAAGTCAAGAGAACCAGCAACAATAAATTCCAAAGAAGCTTTTTCCAACTCCGTTGGAGTCGGATTGATTTTTAGTTTTCCTTCAATTTTCGCTACACGAACTTCTGAAATTGGTCCATTGAATGGAATATCAGAAACTGCTAAAGCTGCTGAAGCCGCAAGACCTGCCAATGCATCCGGAAGGACGTCGTCATCACTGCTAACTAGCGTGATTGCGATTTGGGTATCTGCATGGTAGTCATCTGGAAAGATAGGACGAATCGCTCTATCCACGATTCTACTGATTAAAATCTCGTAATCAGAAAGTCTTCCTTCTCTTTTTAGAAATCCTCCTGGAATTTTTCCCGAGGAAGCAAATTTCTCTTGGTAATCAACTGACATAGGTAAAAAATCCACTCCTTCACCAGCTTCTTTCTTAGATACAACTGTAGCTAAAAGCATGGCTTTTCCCATCTTCACGACAACAGACCCATCGGCTTGTTTAGCCAAAGCACCTGTTTCAATAATAATTTCTCTGCCATCTTCAAGGGTGATGGTCTTGGTGATCAAATTTGGTAACATAAATACGTATTAGTATGAAAGCGTCAATATATAAAAGTGAGTGATACCCATAAAAAAGAAAAAGTAAGGTCCTCTTAATAAAGAACCTTACCAAAGGGTTATTTTCTAATTCCTAAATCGGCAATGATAGATCTGTATCTCTCAATTTCCTTCTTATGAAGATAATCTAGAAGAGATCTTCTCTTACCAACTAGTTTCAAAAGACCAAGTCTGGAAGAGTGATCTTTCTTATTTGACTTCAAATGTTCAGTCAAATGCTTAATTCTGTGTGTAAAGAGGGCAATCTGAGACTCAGGTGATCCTGTGTCAGTTTCAGATTTTAACCGTCCATGATTCTTAAACAACTCTTGTTTCTTCTCTGAATTTAAATACATGTTTAGCTAATTTTTTTAAAACAACCACAAAGGTAAGGCTATTATTGATATAATAAAAGTTCAGATCCTTTTTGAACCAATAACTTTCAGATGTTTTTGTAGGCTTTTCCAAATCCCCTGATAAAAATCAGGTTCAAATAATCTTGTATCATTTCTCGCTTGCTTCAAAAAGAACAAGCCAAATGGTAATAAGCATAAATTGGAAAACCATGTTCCAAAAAGTGGATCGACAATTCCTTCTTTTGCCCATTTTTCTCCTGAGATAGTAAGCATGTAATAAATAATAAAGAAGATGATTGAAAGCAAAACAGGCATTCCTAACCCTCCTTTTTTTATAATTGCACCTAATGGGGCACCAATCAAAAACATCACAAAACAGGCAAATGCCTGAGTGTATTTTTGATACCAAGAAATCTGATACCTTCTGAACTCTCTTTGATCTGTATCAATCTGAGCCGTTTTAATATCAAATGAATTTTTCAGATTTCTTGAGTTATTCATTGCCATGGTTAAGGCATTTGTAATATACCCTTGCTCATAAACAATTGAATCTATTCTTGCTTTCTCTTCACTTGTTAATGGTGCTGTTCTTGATTTTTTAAGTTGAACAGTTTTATTTGATAAAGGAATATTTGAAGAATCCTCTTCAGATTCGCTTTCTTCCTGAATTGTATTTCTCCTAATTAGGCGTTTTTGCTGGAAAAGGGAATCATTGGCAAGCGATTTAGTACTGTTAATTAAGTTACCTTTTATATTATTACCATCATCTATGGAATCAGTAGGTCTATCTAAAATCACTTCGGCCCTTTTAGCACTATCCTGCTTTTCTTTTATTCTACTCAATGAATCTGTAATGGCTCTCTCCTTCGCCATTTTTATTTGACGGATTGAGTCATCGATGGCCCTTCTTTCTTTAATATAGGGTAATGGCTCTAATTTCCTCTCTCTAGTAAAAAAAGGAAAAATAGATTCTGCAGATTGATAATTCTGGTAAATTTTGTCATTTACCAGGGTATTTATAGAATCCAATCCATCCTTAATTCCAGAAATATCTTTAATAGCCCTATTGGTAGACCAAAGATCTTCCGGAGTTCTGCTCAATTGAAAAGCATCAAGGTTAAATACAATTACGTTTTCATCAAAAGTTGCTCTACTAAATTCTACCGGCTTCTCAGAAATCCCTCTTGTCGATCTTGATTCTTTATAATTGGTTCCTTTATATAAAGTCAACCTCATATAGTTATCATTAAAAAATGGCTCCATCCTACCTGAATCAGCTAAAGTGACATTCAAATTACCTTGTCCTTCGTTATGATTGTAAATAATAATATCCCGTAGTCTTACATCATCTAATTTTCGGTTTACTTTAATACTGTAACCAGGTATTCCATCATAAAAAACTCCCTCCTTGATGTCTAGGGCAGGAGATTTCATTCTGATGTCATATAAAAGACTAAATGTCTTTAAGTTAACTTTTGGAACTAGATGATTATTTGATAAGTAGGCTGCGAATGCTAAAAAAATCACAAATACGCCGATCGGTCTTAAAGCCCTCACCAGAGAAATTCCGCTACTTTTGATTGCAGTTAGTTCGAAATGCTCCCCAAGATTCCCAAAGGTCATTAAGCTGGATAACAAAACTGCAAGAGGCAGAGCCATTGGAGAAATACTGATAACGAAATAAGAAATCAGTTCCATATAAATCCAAAAGCCAAGACCTTTCCCGAAGATTTCATCAAAATACTTCAGCATGTTGACAGTCAACAAGATGAAATCAACGACTAAAAATGTCAATAAAAATGGGCCTATAAAAGACCCAAGAATAAGCTTATCAAGTTTTTTCATGTGCAACTTACTTCCAAGCGGATTTACGTCCTTTTAGAAATGAAGTTCAAAAATGGTGATTAGATTTCACATTACCCACCAATTATTTCTTTGAGAGTTCCAATTAGTCCCTCCCAAATTGCGGTAAGCTCTTCATCACTGTAGCTATCAGAATAATCAATCACTTTTAAAAACAATGATTGTGTCAACTCATTTTCTTCTAATTTAAATTCGATAAATGAATGATCAGAACTTTCAGGATTTGCAGGGTCGTAAAACTCAAATTTCACATGCGAGTTCGTCCGTATGGAGGCAAGCCTTGCATAATGGTCTTCATTATCAAAATTGAAAATATAGTTTTTATCCTCGTTTATTCTGACTTCATCAGCAAACCATTCTTCCAAACCGCTAGCTGTACTTAAATATTGAAAAACAATTTTTTTGGAGGCATTGATTTGATAATCAGCAACAAATTTATTTTTGACCATGATATCTACTTTTTCTTTGCGAAAAATTCACTTTTTTAAAGAACTCTAACTTGCATTTCACAGGACAAGACCTCATATTTGCATTCCCATTTGGAAGGGAGGTTTTCAGGTTTAAATATTTTTTATTTAAGCCTCTGATATTTTGGATTTCGTCGGCGGTTTAATATAGCCATTAATTTCAAATATCAATACTTGAAAAACGTTTCAGGTATTTAAAAAATCCTAAAGTTTGAAATTGAACCAATTATAAATTACATCTGGCGAGGTAGCTCAGTTGGTTAGAGCGCAGGATTCATATCCGCCGCGGCGGACGGGAGTTCAAATCTCCCGATTGAAATATTGGTAAGAAATTATAAATGGCGAGGTAGCTCAGTTGGTTAGAGCGAAGGATTCTTATCCGCCGCGGCGGACGGGAGTTCAAATCTCCTGATTGAAATATTGGTAAGAAATTATAAATGGCGAGGTAGCTCAGTTGGTTA
>NZ_JAHEBC010000323.1 GCF_024642405.1 Algoriphagus sp.
ATTAGAAGATATTTTACTGATAAAACTGGCCAAAGTTATTGGGTCTTTTTTGAGTTGACCATTAACATGATTTACTAAAACTGACTGTAGCTAAGTAAGCTAAACTATGTGAACTATGCATCTATGTGGTTAAAAAAGAGATAAAAATTCTATCAAAACCGAAAGACATAACCTCCCAAATCTTGGAAAATCCCAGATAAACGAACAGAATCTTTTGCCGTTTTTCCCAAATACTCTTCCCAACCTTCAGCTTCTTCCAAGTTAAATTTTACCTCCACCAATTTCTTTTCAGCGAAATTATTCATCCCTCGTTTTTCATCGACTAATCCCAAATAGCTATTATTTGATAAGCGATAAATCTTAGCCCAGCCCTGATCAGCAGACAATTCTAAGCCAAGATTTTGAGTCATAAAATTCTCCATAGGAAGCATATCCTTATAGTAAAGCCAAGTGATGCTAGCATAAAAATTATACTCTGATCCTAAATTTGTCTTCAAAGGTTCTAGACTTTTTAATTCTGGAATAAACCTTTCATTCTCAGGGTGCATTCGAAACATTTCAAATTCCAACAAATATCCTTCTGGGTCTATAGCCACAAAGCCATCATGAGCACCTTCTGGATTTACTTTTAATGTGTATTTGATTTCAACATTTTTAGTTTGAAGATACCTATACCAAGTTTCGAGATTATCTGTCAAAAGTGCCAATGCCACTGACTTCGCTTCCCTTCCGGAATAGTTACTTCCTTCAATATTTTTCAAAACCAACTTTGAATCTCCAGCAATTTGATAAGTAGCTGAATTCTCATCCTCAGAAATCATTTTCAAGCCTAATGTTTCTCCATAGAAACGCTTTGCCACTACCAAATCCCTATAAAACCAAATCAGTTCCTGTCCCTTTACGCCAAAGTCTTCTAAATCTCTGTAGTCGGAATTCTGAGCCAATAAATTATTGATTCGTGTTTCTGGATATCCTAACAGCCTGCCAAAAGCCCTGGAAATAGCTTCCTTTTTGCTTGCTGAATAATCACCATTTGACATTAATCCAAATACATCATTTTTAAGAAGTTGGTAGGCTTCTAAATTTTTCCCTTTATATAAAATAAGTACTTCTTTTTCCGCTACTACTGAAGAATCAAAAAGACTAGTTCCGATGAGATTTGGCTCTCTGAAAACCTCAACCCCATATTTTTGGGCAATACGCTTTGCTTCTGGTAAAAACAATTCCACTTCGGCGGTACTCATAGGCGAACTCAACGCAATTGGTTTTACTCCTGCTTGAACCATTTCTGAAAAAGCTTCAAAGGATCCGGATTCTTTTTTGAAATCAACTTTTCGACAAGAAAAAAGTATGACTGCAATAAGAAATAGAAAAAGATATCTGTAGGCAAATTTCATAAACCCCGTCATTCAATTTTGATTTTTTTGATACCCAGTTTAAGAATTACTTTTTAATTGATAGCAACCTTATCTGTAAACCCTGCATCTATTAATTAAAATTGCTTTCATCTTTTTGTCTAAGTCATTTATAAACAATTTCTTATATTCAAAAAGCAAAAAGATGATTTATCAACTATCAATTTTTAATCTATCACTTAACCTCAATAATTTCAAATGGAGCTAATCATTAAAAATCTTTCAAAGACTTATGCCAATGGCGTGAAAGCTTTGAATAACATTACCTTGACAATTCCTCAAGGAATGTTTGGTTTACTTGGGCCTAATGGAGCAGGAAAATCCACTCTTATGAGAACTATTGCAACACTTCAAGATCCTGATTCTGGAAGCATTATGCTGGATGACATCGATGTTTTGAAAGACAAACAGGCTGTAAGAGAACGATTGGGTTATTTACCTCAGGATTTTGGTTTGTATCCTAGGATCAATGCTCAGGTGATGCTCGACCATATCGCTCAAATGAAAGGAATCGGAAATAAAAGTGAGAGAAAAGACTTGGTAGAAAGTCTTCTTCAGAAAGTAAATCTTTACAGTCATCGAAAAAAAGGGCTTGGAACTTATTCAGGAGGGATGCGTCAGCGTTTTGGGATTGCACAAGCCTTGGTGGGAAGCCCATCTTTAATTATTGTTGATGAACCAACAGCTGGCTTGGATCCATCGGAGAGAAATAGATTTTATAATCTTCTATCAGAAATCGGTGAAAATACTGTTGTGATCCTTTCGACACACATCGTGGAAGATGTCAATACCCTTTGCTCCAACATGGCTATCATCTGTCAAGGGGAAGTGCTTATGCAAGGAAAACCAGCAGAAGGAATAGCCTCTGTAAATGGTAAAATCTTTAAGAAGTCAATTGAAAAAGCTGAACTCGGAGAATATCGAGAAAAATATTCAGTGATTTCCACCAAACTCCTTGAAGGAAAATTGAGCTTAAGAATTGAAAGTGATGAACACCCAGGCGATGGATTTGAGGCAGTTCCTGCTGATCTGGAAGATGTATACTTCAGCCATATATCAAAGAAGGTAGACCCTATCACGATTTAATCCAAAGCTATGTTTTTAGATATTTTTATTTTTGAACTGAAATATAGATTCAGTCGCCCGGCGACGTATATCTATTTCTTGATGCTATTGGTTGTCCCATTGCTTTTGGTGGGATTTGGCAATACACCTGCCTCTGAAAAGGTTTTCCACAATGCCCCAATCGTGATTGCAAACCTTCAATTATTGATTTCAATTTTTGGAATTTTGATTGCTTCTGCGGTGATGGGTGTACCCATTTATCGAGATCTTGAGCATAAAACTGGAACCTTCCTTTTCAGTTACCCGATTTCCAAATTTGATTATTTCATGGGTAGATTCTGGGGATCGTTTGTGACCTTGATGTTTATCTCTTTCGGGAGTATTGTTGGGTTTTATTTGGGAACCTTACTTGGTCCACTTTTTGGCACTGATGAGCTTCGATACGGACCAAACCTACTCATAAACTATTTACATCCTTGGTTAACTCTTAGTTTACCAAATTTGTGGTTAGCAGGATCTTTATTCTTTGCTTTGATTGTATTCACACGAAATATTAAATCCATTTATTCTGGAGGAATTGTCGTGTTCATTATCTATCTCCTCGCAAATTTTCTCGCTCAGGATATTGAAAATAAAGATTTGGTGGAGATCATAGATCCTTTTGGAATCAACACTTTCAATTTTCAGACTAGATATTTAACCCCCTACGAGCAAAACAATTTTATTCTACCTGTTGTGGGAAATCTTCTGATCAACCGAATACTTTGGGTAAGTGTTGGAATCATATTTTTTATCGCTTCCTACATGCGATTTAGCTTTACTTATTTCTTCCAATCCGAACAGAAAAAAACTAAGGCCAAAAAAGAAGATTCGGACATTCCAACAATTCAAAACGTATTGGCAAAGGCAAATTTCTCAGGAAATTATCAATGGAATAGCTTTAAAACACTTTCCAAAATCGAGTTTCAAAATATCTTCAAAGACATCTATTTCAAGTCGATTTTACTTGGTGGTCTGGTATTTTTGGTTCTGGATTTTTGGATTGGAAATACGCTTTATAGCGTACCTAATTTCCCTTCCACATCATTTTTGATGGAGTATAAAACTTTCGATTACAATCTCTTTGTTTTTATTATCATCGTGTTTTTTACAGGAGAAAGTTTACATCGCGATAAGTCATCAGGCTACTCGGTGATCAACGATACTTTCCCTGTAAAGGACGGAACTGTAATCGCCTCTAAGTTTGCCGGAATGGCATTTATCTGCTTGATGCTAGCAACGATTCCAATTATTGTGGGATTAGCAGTTCAGACATTGAAAGGTTACTTCAATTACGATTTAGGGGTTTATTTAGTCGATAGTTATTTGATTTCACTTCCTGATTACTTGCAGATGGTAATGCTGGTATTTGCAGTCCATTTGGTGGTGAATAATAAGTTTGCCGGACATGCAGCAGCTATCGGGATTTGGATGGTGATGATTGTGTTTCGGGATTTCGCAGGATATGATTTCAACTTGTTCTTTTTCTCCTACAAGCCGGCTTACCGCTGGAGTGATATGAATGGCTTGGGTCATTTTGGGGAACCTTTATTTTGGTTTAACCTTTACTGGACTGCTTTTGGTCTATTCTTAATCTTATTCTTCAGTATTTTTTATAGCAGAGGAACAGAAAACTCATTCAAAAATACTTGGAAAACCGCCAAAAGTCGAATGACCCAAAAGACCTCAATCGCGGCTTACCTTTTCCTTGTTATTGGAATTGCTTCAGGAGCCTATATTTTCAACTCTGTGGTTTATAAAAATTCTTACAGAACAAGTGATGAATTTGAATTGCGCCAAGTGAATTATGAAAAGACACTGAA
>NZ_JAHEBC010000324.1 GCF_024642405.1 Algoriphagus sp.
GAGATGTTTGTCTTTGGAAACCATCTGAAAAAGCGCCTTTGTCAGGTATTGCTTGTCAGCATATTGCTGCAAAAGTTTTTGAAAAACATGGAATGCCTGAAGGTATTTGTTCTCTAATTATTGGAGATTATAAAGTTGGGGAGATGATGTCGCATGATTCCCGTGTGCCATTAATTTCGGCAACTGGCTCTACACGTATGGGTAAACTAGTTGGTCAGGCCGTTGGAAGTAGATTGGGAAGATCGTTACTTGAACTTGGAGGTAATAACGCGATTATTATCACTCCAGAAGCTGATATGGATATGGCGATCCGAGGGGCATTATTTGGAGCAGTAGGAACTGCAGGTCAGAGATGTACTTCAACCCGAAGATTGATCATTCACTCCACTGTTTTTGATGAGGTGAAGACCCGTCTAGCTAATGCCTATTCAAAATTGGTGATAGGTAACCCATTAGATGAAAAAAATCATGTTGGACCAGTGATTGACAAAGATGCTGTGAATATGTACCTAGCGGCAACCCAAAAAGTAATAGAAGAAGGAGGGAAGGCAGTTGTAGAGGGAGGAGTTTTAGAAGGGAAAGGATTTGAATCCGGTTGTTATGTGAAACCAGCGATTTATGAAGCTGAAAATCACTTCGAGATTGTTCAGCATGAGACTTTTGCTCCGATTCTTTATTTGATCAAATACGAAACCATTGAAGAAGCAATTGCGATTCAGAATGGAGTGCCACAAGGCTTGTCTTCTGCTATTATGACTCTTAATATGAGAGAAGCTGAAGCTTTCCTTTCTGTTGCGGGATCAGATTGCGGTATAGCCAATGTGAATATCGGGACTTCAGGTGCTGAGATCGGAGGTGCATTTGGAGGTGAAAAAGAGACCGGTGGAGGGAGAGAATCGGGTTCTGATGCTTGGAAAGCCTATATGAGACGTCAGACGAATACGATTAATTATAGTTCAAATTTACCATTGGCGCAGGGAATAAAATTTGATATTTAATCAGATGGAATTAGTTGAAAGAAATGAGCTTTGATAATTTTTAAAATATTAAAGCTCATTTTCAGTTGCTTATAGTTTTTGAAAGAAAAAATGTTTGGGTATTTCAAAATAGAAATTACCTTTGCATTCCCTTTTGGAAGGAAAGGAATGAAGAATGGGAGTTTAGCTCAGTTGGTTCAGAGCATCCCGATTACATCGGGAGAGTCGGAGTTCAATTCCAACTTAAAAGTGAACCACAAAATCTTGGGAGTTTAGCTCAGTTGGTTCAGAGCATCTGCCTTACAAGCAGAGGGTCGGGGGTTCGAATCCCTCAACTCCCACACAAGCCTTAGAAATTATTCTAAGGTTTTTTTTATGTCGTATGGCTTGTCACTTTTACATATTGCACTCTATCCAACTGGATAAATTCTATATCGGTCATACCTGTGAAAATCTTGATGAAAGGTTAAGAAAGCACCTATCAAATCATCAGGGTTTTACCTCAAAAGCCCAAGATTGGGAATTGGTATATTATGAAGATCTTCCTGATAAAAGCACTGCGTATGCCAGAGAAAGATCTGTCAAAGCATGGAAAAGTAAAAAAATGATCGCCGAACTTGTCAACAGCTCAAAATAAAAGCTATTTGAAGTTTAGCTCAATTGATTCTTAGCATTGCGATGCAATCGGAAAGGTCGGGGGTTCGTCCGCGATAGGAATCGGGACCCTCAACTCCCACATTCAATCCCGATCTATTCGGGATTTTTTGTTTTAGATCATTTTGATATGGGGATTATTGATATTAAAAGAAGGAAAAAAAAGGGGGAGCTGATAATTCAGTTTCCCCTTTTTGATTATTGAATATTCAACATAAACCCAGCTCTAAACCATCTGCCTGGCATCTGAATGGTAGCGGCTTCCACATACTCAGTATTGGTTAAATTAGAAGCTTCGGCAAAAAAACCGACTTTACCAATTCGGTTGTAATCTAGCCGCATATCCATCAAGAAATATGGGTCTTGATTCATCCGCTCTATATACCGTAGTTTAGTATTTACCTCTAGTTTCATTCCTAATCCAACTAGTACGCCTCCTATCAATTGATTTTTTAAAGCAGTCAGTGCATATCTTGTCTCCACTCCAGGCTGTTGGATTAAATCCGCATGGATGTAATTGTAAGAAAAATTAAATTCTTTTACCTGAATGGAATTTCCTTTAGGATTGACTCGATAATAAAAAGATGCTTCCACTCCATTAAATTTCACCTCATTGAAATTCTGCGGTTGCCATGGAGTATTTTCATCAGGTCGGGTCCATTCGATCAAATTATCTGTTTTTCTTAAGAAGTAGACTAATTCCCCTCTGAATCCTTCTTTTGACCATTTGCCACCAATTTCAAAATTCTGGGCTTGTTCTGGTTCGAGTTGATCATTTCCAATATTTGTTGGACCTACATAATATAAGTCAGTAAAACTTGGGATTCGATAACTTACTCCATATCCAGAGTAAATTCTTAATTCTTGACTTGCTTGGAACCCAAGCTCTGCACCTGGAAAATGCTTCCAGCCATAACCGGAATTATAGTTTGAATAAACTCCTGCTCTTAGATCTACTTTCTGTCCCAGGTTTATCATTTGCTCCAAGAATATCCCACTGAGAGTTCTATCTCTATCCCCTAAATTATTGCTTTCTAGATCTTCCTTTCTGGTCTCGATTCCAAACCCAGTGGTTCCTATAGATGTTTTGAAATTACCATTTGCTTCTAAAGCAAATACGTTTGAAGTATGATTGTTCTGGTAGAATTCTGGTTCATTTCGTCTTAATCGATATTCATCTGCATTGTATCGATAATAAGCTCTTGTGTTGAGGTAAAAATTAGAAAGATTCCAAGTGTGACTTAAAGAGGCCAAAGTCGTCTGAATGCTTTCCCATTGATCAGGAAAGGCGCTGGTATAAAATCCGTTTGCTCCAAAAGTCCTATCAGTATAGGCGATCATTCCTCGAAGATTATTTTGATCATTTAGATCGATTCCTCCTTCGTAAAAGATATTATTTACTTGGTAGTCGGAATTGTACTGGTATCCATTAGAATCGTCGTACGAAACGGCCAGGTTTTGATTGTATTTTCCAGCAGGAAGTGACCCGGCAAAATTGATTCCTTTCATGCCAAAATCACCTGCATAACCTTGAACCCTAAGGTACCGCTCATCACTCAGTGATGTGATTACATTGATGGCACCAGCATAAGCATTCTGACCAAAAATTCTTGATCCAGGACCTTTTAGCACTTCTACTCTGTCCACATTAACCAAAGGAACGGGGATGTTCATCATGTGATGCCCTGTTTGTGGATCAGTTAATTTAATACCGTTTAAAAGCATCAAAGTCTGGGCAAATGATCCACCTCGAATCCCAATATCTGCTTGTACCCCGGTAACGCCTCTTTGTCTTACATCAACACCTGGGACAAAAGATAAGATTTCCTGCAAACTCCTTGCAGGGGTAGTTTCTAATTCTTGTTTATCAATCAGGGTTATGTTTCTACTTTGCTTTGAAAACGGGATCTGGATCCGATTTTCTTGTATAATTACCTCATCAAGTTTTTGGGTTGTGGTATCATTTTGAGCCTTTAGGCTGATTATTAAGCCAAAACTTAGAATGAAGCAGAATATTTTTTTCATATAAATTTTAAAAATCCAGCCCAAAGAACAGACGAAAATAGTCGAATTTCAACTTTGATTTTCAGTGAAAATTAGTTAATGGAAGTATGTCCTTATAAAATAAACTGGCATAACCAAAGGATATCCTTAATTTAGGCGCCTATTATTTAACATTAGTATGAAAAGAAAAATTATCCTATCACTTCTTATTGCAGGGCTCGGTTTTGCAGAAGTGTCAAATTTATTCGCCCAAGAAGTAAAAGAAAGTAATCAAAGTGAATTTGGTGAGTTTATGGACCGTCGTGGAACTTACTCTAGAACAGCCTCCGGAAAACCAGGTGTTGGATATTGGCAAAATGCTGCCGATTACCAAATAGAGGCTACATTAGATGACCAAGCTCACACGCTTACGGGGAAAGTCACCATGACTTATACCAATAATAGCCCCGAGTCATTAGATTTTATCTGGATGCAATTAGAGCAAAATAGATTTACAGAAAGTTCAAGAGGAACTTTGACCACACCGATTCAGGGAAACCGATATAATGGTGATACGGATGGTGGATTTGATATTAGCAATCTAGAAGCGAAGGTTGGTTCTAAAGGTGCAGTTTCTAATAGACATATAATTACAGATACCCGGATGCAAGTTTGGTTTGCTGAGCCCATTCCTGCAAAAGGAGGAAAAGCGACAGTTGCGAT
>NZ_JAHEBC010000325.1 GCF_024642405.1 Algoriphagus sp.
AATAATAATATTGGAAAGCAAAAATCGCTGCGCCCTTACTTTCAATCCCTGATTTTTTATCCCAGGATTGAAGAGTTTGAATTAAACTGGCTACATCGGGGTACTTTTGAGAATCCAATGAAAAAAGGGATTCCATGTTTGTCCGGAAATCTAGCTTTGTAGGTAATTGCCCATCGAATTTTATGCGCTTGAATTGCTCGTAATTGATCTTTCCCGTATCTGCCATGAGCTCCCGAAATCGAGTAGATCTGTTGTTGTCTCTAAGCGAGTAATTCATTCCTTTATCGTAATCAGATGGGTTTAAATTATCAGCTAATCCACTAGCTCTAAAAGGGGAATGATTAGTGTTATAAAGGTATCCTGAGGAAGGGTTTACTTGTTGGGGAAGACTTGAGAAATCATAATACTTGGTCCAAAGGGATTCTTTACTAATTCCAGCTACTGTTTCTGTATAATCGAAATTTGGATTTCTAACTGGCAACAGTCCATTGCTCACATAAAAAATCGTATCATTTTTATCTGCATAAACTGTATTAAAGCTGGTGAGTTGCATCATGCTCATGGCATTTTCAAATTCAGTAAAATTTTTGGCTTTGTTCATTCTCCACCATTGTTCCGGAGCGCCAATTCGATCCAAAACCCCCAAACGAATACTGAAAGCACCTTGATCCGTGACTAATGTAGGTCCATAAATGCTCTTCCAAACTTTTTTGGGAACGGGAAAGGTGATTAAATCCCAAAGCTTAACTTTCAACCATACCGTTTTTTCCTCTAGCTCGATCCATTCTCCATCCACTTTATATTGACTTTCATTTTCTGGGTTTATTTCCAACTGAAATACATCCAGCAAATCAGGAAAATTGACGGTATGTGCCCAGCCTAAATTTTCATTGACCCCATGGAAAATCATAGCTCCACCAGGGAAAAGTCCTCCCAGAATATTCCATCCTTCTTCCGAGTGAAGGTGTGCTTCGTACCAAGCCACAGGACCCTCCAAAGGCTGATGAGAATTGATTGCTAGAAATGACTCGCCAGTTTCGGTTCGAGAGGAATGAATGGCGATGGCATTGGAGCCTTTAGGGTTTGTGTCAAATGGAACTTCAGCGACTGTTCCATTTACGATCTGAGTGACAGCCCGGTCTGCACTTGACATTTGTGCCAGAGAAAGAATGTATGCAGCAGCCATTTCTTTTGTAGTGACGGGAAACGCTTCGGAAAGTAAAATTTCCTCGGGATGGGCTAAAGCAAAATCATTCATTCCTGCAGCATAGCCTTCTAATACTCTTTTGAATTCCTCCGAAAAAGTGTTTTCATATTTTGCTTCTGCCAATTCACTTGTTCCAAGTAAATGTCCAAAGAAGTCTATGGCAGCTCCATCTTGTCCGAATACTTTTCCGGCAATCCTTTTACCGGCAAGCAAAGTTTTTTGGATCGTTTCAAAATCATCTTCAGCATGAGACCATGCCAATCCATAGGCAACATCAGCATCGGTCTTTCCGAAAATATGAGGAACGCCATATTCATCCCTGGCAATTTCAATCTTTGAAGTATCCCAACCAGATGAATTATAGGAAGTTTCACACGAAAAAATCAAAAGAGTTAATAAAAAGAAAAGTCCTGCCCGAAGGATTTTCATAGGTATTTGTTTCAAGTTTAGAATTCTTCGCAAAATGCGTTTTTATCAGAAACAAAAAAAACTGGCTATAGGCCAGTTTTAGGAGGTGAATAAACACTTTTCTATGTCTTTATCTAAATTGGTAATCTACTCCAGTGACTTGTGTAAGTAGGGTAGCAGGGGCATCCAATGCAGTTGCTGATTTTGGTGGAATTGGAGTTACTGGAGAGTTAGCTCCAAGATAGCTTCGCATAGTTTCATGAAGGGTAAATGGCGTATTTTCTGTTTCCTTCACTCCTTTAAACCGGCACAATATATCATCAGGATCTCCATCTCGTTCACATGCACAAATTTTGTATACTCGGTCCGGATCAAGAGGCTGTCCATGAACTAAGGCTGATTGGACTCGCTGACCTTCTTCCCCAAAGGCATTGAATTCTACTTCCATTCCTCTGAATTTGATCACCCATCCGCCAAACCGCTTAGAAGCATCTGCTGAAAACACGTTGTTCAGTTCGCGCTCTAGCCATTCATTAATTTGTTTTCCGGTAACTTTTCCTGTTCTAATTAAAGAATCTACAGGAAGCATATCAAAGATAAAACCGTTGGTGATCGGGATATTTCCGGATTGATCCGGTGTTGACCTAGGGGGACAGAATCTGAATCCATTCGAAAGTACAATATCAATATCAGGTAACTGCCAGCTGATGGCATCCAAGATCATAGTGTCTATCGTGTTTTCGATGACGAAATACCTATATAAAGGTATCGTACTATAACCAACCACTTTTTGGATATTATCCAAGTAAGGGCCTTCATATTGAGATACGATTTTTTCAACTTTAGGAGAGGAGGGATATTTCTCCACATCCACTTCCATCAGTTCATAATTATCACTTATTACTTTCCCATTTTCAATGCTAAGTTCAAGTTTGCCAACGAAAGAACCGAATGCGCCAGGTTCTACTACTTTGGCGTATTTTGCTTGAATTGGCTTTCTGACTCTCTCATGTGTATCTCCGCCCAGGATATAATCAACACCTTCGCATGCTGGAATATTTGCCAGATGAATTTGTTGAGAAAGCCCTAGGTGGGCGACTACTGCAACGAAAGCGCATTTTTCCTGATTTTTTAGAACATCGACATAATGGGCCAGATTTTCTTCAGGTTTGGTGTAAAGGATTCCTTTGCTATAATTTGGTGACTGCCGAATGGGAACTAAATGGTCTGTGTAGCCTAAAAAGCCAATTTTTACACCATTAACAGTCCAAATATGATAAGGAGGAAAAATCAACTCACCTTTTTTTCCATTTCCTAAATCGTGATACATATTCGCACAGACCTTGGGAGCAGTTAAAGAACCCAAAAGGTGCTGCATGGTTTTCTTGTAATAAATAACTTCCCAATTGCCAGGCAGGTAAAGGTCGTATCCAATCGAATTTAAGATTGGAAGCATGGCCTCTCCGGTTGTTTTTACAGACAACTCAGACCCTTGAAACATATCTCCTGTGTCGATCAGAAAGCTGTGTTCAGCTTTATTTCGTTCATTGTCTACAAAAGTTTTTAGATGAGAATAGCCACCTGTTTTTCTAAATACCTTTTCGCCATTTTCCCAGAAAAGTTCGTCGTGTGCATGAATTTGACAATGTACATCAGTAGTTTGAAAAATCGTAAGGGTGAATTTTTCAGCTGTTGATTTGTTGGGAGTTGCTTTAGCGGGAGCAGATGAAAGTCCGATTAAACTTGAACTTGCACCAATTGCACCCAGTTGGGTAATAAACTCTCTTCTAGACTTTTTCATCTGGTTTAGCTTTTGGGTTTTAAATGGGAAAAGACTTTCAAGAATAAAATTCTATTAGCGGGTTCTTCCCAAACTCACCTCAAAACTGTAAATCTAAAAGCTTTGGTTCAGTGATAAGAATCACATTAAAAAATTCTTTTCATAAAAATGAAACGATTTGGATATCAATAATTTAGAAAAAAAGTGGTTTTTGAGTAATTGGGCAAGGCCATACTTTTCTATTAAATTAAAATCTTTAAAAATAATCTTTGATGGATGCTAAAAGCTGTATTTAATGATTTTAGTATTTCTAAATTTATATTCATCTCTTTGATCTTATTCTATTATTCAATTCTTATTTTCGGAACTGAATCAACCACAACCCTAAAATAAATGAAGAATATATTCACTGTGATTTTCGTGTTTTCAGCTTTTATAGCTAAAGCACAGGAAGAAGTACTTAAAAGTCTTGATGAAAAGACTGCTTTTTATAGCAATGTTTCCCAACAAATCTGGGATTTAGCGGAACTTGGATATCTAGAAACAAATAGCTCTGCGTTATTACAAAAGACGCTTTCAGACGCTGGCTTTACGGTAAAAGCAGGAGTAGCTGAAATCCCAACAGCTTTTATGGCTGAATATGGATCAGGCAAACCAGTGATTGGTATAATGGCTGAATTTGATGCGCTACCTGGAGTTTCTCAAAAAGCAGTGCCATTTAGAGAAGCTGTCGTTGAGGGCGGAGCTGGACATGCCTGTGGTCACCATTTGTTTGGGACTGCTTCTGTAGCAGCTGGCATTGCAGCTATGGACTGGATGAAAGCAAATAATATACAAGGAACTATTCGTGTGTATGGAACTCCCGCTGAAGAAGGGGGAGGGGGTAAAGTCTACATGGCAAAATCCGGAATTATGGATGATGTAGATGCAATGCTGCAT
>NZ_JAHEBC010000326.1 GCF_024642405.1 Algoriphagus sp.
CTCAGCCAAAAGACCCTTGATATCCAGTTGCCTCGTATACATCTCAATACTACCGTCAGGATTTAAAGGCCATTTATCACGAGGTCTGTCCCAATACAATTCAACTCCATTTTCATCTGGATCGTCTAAATATAAAGCTTCCGAAACACCGTGATCTGCAGCACCTGTAAGAGGGTAGTTTGCGTCAACAAGTCTTTTTAAAAGAATTGCCAGATCACGTCGAGTAGGAAGAACAATTGCGGTATGGAATAGTCCCGCAGCATTCTTTGGAGCTGGCTTTCCGCCTTTGCTTTGCCAAGTATTCAATCCGATATGATGGTGATATCCTCCTGCTGAGATAAATGCAGCATCTTTCCCGTACATCGTTACTAGCTCAAAACCAAGCAAGCCTTGATAGAAGTCTAGAGATTTCTGGAGATCAGAAACCTTAAGATGTACATGGCCTATACGTGTGGCAGATGGGATGGTGTAATTTTCCATAGTTTAAAGTAGGAACAAAGTTTACTTCATTATTAGTAATTCATCATTCAATATTTTCCAATAATGAATGTAGAACGTCGAATGATGAATTTTGAAGTGGTTTTAAATCTCAAATCTCAAATTCCTATATCCCCGGTGCATTAGGAAACATAAGGCTCTTGTAATACTCCAAATCACCTTCAGGTTGCTCAATGTCAGAAGGAAACGGTCTATTTGAAAAAGTCTGAAAATAGAGTAAACAAGCATTTCTCCACCATTCTGCCTCTTCCTCTTGAATTTCTAATAGCTGGCGGACGTGATCAAATTCCTCAGGATCTATTTCCGATTCCAGACTAGCCCAGATTTCTTGCATCTCACGGACATCTTTAACACCTTTATCATAATGATAAGCAATCCCTTCCCAAAGGGTATTTCCATTTTTTAATTTAAAATCCCACGGTACATGGTGAAACCACAGTAAATACTTTTCTGGTATTTGTTTTGGATCAGACCAGGCTTCGACTATTTCAGGTGCATATTGACCTAAAGCATCACTTCCGCTTCTTGTTCTATCAAAACCAATCCCTAAGCTATCTGCCTGATGATAATAAGGAGCTGTCCAATCTGCCCGACCACCCACGACCCAAGGTCCAGGACCGTAATGGTGGGATCTACCCATGATATGATGTAGGCCAAGCGGAGTCATGTAGTCAACGGCAGTTTCATGCGATTCAAGCATGATTTTGCTGATTTTAGAAACCATATCAGGGTTTTGACCAAAAGTCAATTTAATCCATTCTGTTGCGATCTCCTCAGAAGTGATCTCCGGATTCCAAGCTTGCTTTCCAAATGCAAACCAATTAGCCTGCCCAAATAAGTGGCCAGTCCAGTTTCGATCGGTTCCAATATTGGAAACGCCTGCCATGAGAGTGTTTTTTTGAGTTGTTTCTTTTCCTTCCAGCAAACTGGCAACAGTAGAAGATGGATTAGGCCTATAAATTCTGGTTTTTAATACTTCTTCCCACATTGGTGCCAAATAGACCAATTGAGTAGCTTGACCGAGATACTCTTGAGTAATCTGAAATTCCATTCCAATATTTGTCTCATTGATCGCCCCAAAAAGAGGATGAAATGGTTCCCTGGGTTGAAAATCTATTGCGCCGTTTTTAACCTGAATGATGACATTTTCTCTAAACTTTCCATCAAGAGGCTCAAACTCAAAATTTGCTTGTTTATGGCGGTCTTGATCTTCTTCGAAAGAATACACAAAAGCTCGCCAGATTAACAAACCTCCATGAGGAGAAAGGGCATCTGCAAGCATATTTGCTCCTTCAGCATGGTTTCTTTTGTACTCATGAGGGCCAGGTTGACCTTCTGAATTTGCCTTGACTAAGAAGCCTCCAAAGTCGGGTATAAAAGAGTAAATTTCATCTGTCTTTTCTTTCCAGAAATCTTTCACATTTGGGTCCAATGGATCTGCAGTTTCTAAACCACCAATCTGAATGGGAGCAGAGAATCGGGCAGTAAGAAAAACTTTGATCCCATAGGGTCGAAAAATATCTGCCAAAACTTTGGCTTTCTTCATGAAATCCGTTGTTAAAATCAGAGCATTCGCATTCACATTCGTTAGCGAAACAGCATTAATTCCAATAGAAGCATTTGCTCTTGCATAGTCAATATATCGAGGGTCTACATATCCTGGAAGCCTGTGCCAGTCCCAGATTGAAAAGCCTGCATAACCTCTTTCTACTGTTCTATCCAAGTTATCCCAATGGTTTAACATACGGAATTTAACTTTCGGACTGTCAGAAACTTTTGATGAGTTATTAAAAGTTTTAGTTTGGATAGAATTAAGCAAATTATAGACTCCATATAATACGCCCACAGGTTTATTACCTATGATAGCATAGTAGGTTTTTCCTTCAAAAACCAAGGGCCCTCTCCAAAATCCATCTGGTCCAAGACTACTTATCTCGCCTTGCTCTGTTAGAGATAATACCTGCGAAAGTTGATCTCTCGTTCCAATCCAAACTTTGGTGCTGCTTAGCCTTTCTTTGGTATAAATTGGAGTCTGATTTAGCATCTTTTCTGAGGCTGTATTCAACTCATTTTTTATTGCCTGGTAAGTAGGGTTTTCTCCAAAAAAATATATTCCATCCATCATGGATTTAAATTCGGATTTTAACTCAGCATTCTGAATTGCTTGGTAATCCAACCAGAGGTTATATCCATCATTTGCATAAACTGTAAAAAATAGACTGATTGATAGAATTGAGGAAAGGAGTATAGATTTGAGCATTGCTTTGGGTTTAGGCTTAAAATTTCAAAAAATATCATCTAAAAACAACATCATTATATTTAAAAGGCTGAATGTATTTATTTTCATTTTTGTGACAATATTTGTCATCTATGATTTTTTTGTCGACATAAACTAACTCCCTTCCTTATATTAGTTTCTTTCATTTTTATTATGGATCAGAAACCTTTTATCATTTATAAATCCTCTGCAGGTTCGGGTAAAACCTACACGCTGACATTGGAGTACCTCAAGCTTGCTTTACGAAGTCCACATGCTTTTAGGCAGATTCTTGCTGTGACTTTCACCAATAAAGCTACTCAGGAGATGAAGGAGCGGATTATTTCTGAGTTGAAAAGACTTCGAAATCGAGTCGATTCTTCCGAAAAAATGGATCAAGAATTAATGTCTTCTCTTGGTGTGGATGAAGCTGGACTGAAGCTCATGGCACAGCAGACCCTCACTGCTATTCTCCATGATTACAGTAGGTTTTCTGTTAGTACAATTGATAGTTTCTTTCAAAAAGTGGTGAGGGCATTTGCACGAGAAATTGATCTGAACGCCAAATTTGATGTGGAGCTAGATCAATTGGCTGTGTTAGAAAGGGTCGTAGATAGAGTCGTCATGTTGGTGATGGAGGATGAATTTCTTCACAAATGGCTCGTGGATTATGCTTATGAGCAAATCCAAAATGGGAAATCCTGGGATATAAGACGTAATATCAGAGGTCTTGGTCAGCAGATTTTTCAAGAGGATTTTAAAAAATACGCACCAGAAATTAAGGAGTTTCTGAAGGATAAGGAAAATATCACTTTGCTTCAGTCCTTTGTCAGAGAAAGAAAGCATGAAATTGTAAAGCTGGCAAAAGAACTAGGTGAACAGGCAACTTCCATTCGAACCAATAATGGCTTAGAGTGGTCAGATTTTAACAGAGGATTTATCAAAATACTTGATAAGCTTGGCGATAGAATAAACCCACTACCGGAGCTTACTCCAGCAACAATAGCCAAAATTGATAATCCCGAAAGCTGGCATACCAAAACGAGTAAGCAAACCGATGCTATACTAGCTGCTTACGATCAAGGCTTAAACCAGATTTTACATCAGATTTTGGTATTAACTGGCAAATGGAATACACTTCAGGCCATTGCCAAAAACAGTTATGTCTATGGTGTTTTTAGGAATCTCCTAGATGAGCTCACGCTAGTCAAAGACGAGGAAAATATTTTACTTATCTCAGACGCCAACGAATTTCTAAAGGAAATCACCAAAGGAAATGATACACCTTTCATCTATGAAAAAGTCGGTAATCAGTATAAAAACTACCTGATTGATGAGTTTCAAGATACCTCGGGATTCCAATGGGATAGTTTCAAACCATTACTAGAAAATTCACTTGGTCAAGGCCAAACCAACTTGCTTGTAGGAGATGTCAAGCAATCCATCTATAGATGGCGTGGTGGTGAAATGAAATTATTGCTTTCGCGGGTCGAGGATGAAATAGGGAAAGACAGTATTCAATTAGAGAATCTGGACACGAATTTTCGAAGTCTTCCCAATATCATCAATTTC
>NZ_JAHEBC010000065.1 GCF_024642405.1 Algoriphagus sp.
CTGAAGCAGTTGGTAGTCAATATAATGGGTTTGCTTGTGGTACATTTGGAACTATAGGGGTTTATTCTTTTAATGGGAATAAAATTATCACATCTGGGGGAGGAGGAGCTATTATTTCCAACGATACCAACATAATCCAAAAAGCGGCTCATTTATCTACCCAAGCAAGAGAAGATTTGCCCTATTACCAACATCTTGAAATTGGTTTTAATTATAAGATGAATAATTTAACCGCTGCAATAGGGTTGGCCCAGCTAGAACAATTGGATGAACTTGTTTCTAAAAGAAGAAAAATCAATAGTATTTATAGGGAGTTGTTTTCAAAAATACCTGGGATTTCTTTTCAAGAAGAAAATGAATCAAGTCGATCAAACTATTGGTTGACCACAATTCTATTTAATAAGGAATTATCAGGCTTAAAAAATGATAAAATTCGATTATTGCTGCTTGAAAATGGGATAGAAACAAGGTTTTTATGGAAGCCTCTTCATCTTCAGCCAATATTTAAAGAAGCTCCTTTTTATGGAGGTGAATTTGCTCAGAACATGTTTGAAACAGGTCTATGCCTTCCAAGCTCATCTAATCTTACCTATTTCCAACAAGAAGAAATTGTTGAATTAATTGAAAGAGAGATTCAAAAAATTTATAAGTAAGTGATTTATAGGAAGTTCATTAAAAGACCATTAGATTTTGTAATATCTTTTTTGATGCTACTTTTTCTTTCTCCAATTTTTCTGTCCTTGTTTATAATATTAAGTCTACATCTAAAATCTTTGCCTTTTTTTATACAGCCTAGACCGGGTAAAAAAGGAAAAATATTCTATATCTTGAAATTTAAGACTATGCTAGAAAGTTATGATCAGCAAGGTCTATTATTACCGGACGATCAAAGGATTACGGGATTAGGGAAATTCATAAGAAAAAGTTCTTTGGATGAAATACCTCAATTAATTAATGTTCTGAAGGGAGAAATGAGCATGGTAGGACCGAGACCTTTATTAAGAGAGTATCTTTCTTTGTATTCTGAAGAGCAAAGTAAAAGGCATGAGTTAAAACCAGGTGTTACAGGTTGGGCCCAGATCAATGGAAGAAATAAAATTTCATGGGAGCAAAAGTTTAAGTATGATGTTTGGTATATTGATAATTGCAGTTTATTTCTTGATATTAAAATTCTTTTCGGAACCTTTTTTAATGTTTTATCTGGAAAAGGGATTTCTCAAGAAGGACATGTAAGTGCAAAAAAGTTTACGGGGAATTCAACTGAAAACCTTACTAATCAATCCATTTTATAGATTTTTTTAAACGATTTAATATAAATATACTAATCGAATTTTTTCATTCTTTCAAAGAGCCTTTTTAATTATTTGAAAAACACAAAATTTTATTGGATTAATTCGATAATTACCTAAGTTCCTTTGGGTGTTACTTAAATTATTTGATAAAATATGATATCTTTGCTTTTCAGTTTAATTAAGTTTGTAATTAAATAGTGTCCATTTGACTGAATTTCTACTATGAATTTTTTGACTAGGTTAAAAATCCTTCCCAGATGGATCATAGCTACGCTTGACTCTTTTATTTTATTTCAATGTGCACTTTTTGGGTATTTGGTCCGGTTCAATTTTGAATTGTCTCTGATTGAGCAAAATGATGCTTTTGCAGGTTCTTTCACATTCATGGTTGGTGGTTTACTTGTCATGCAAAATACTCGCAGTTATGAAGGGATTGTCCGTCATACGGGTTTTAGAGATGGCTCTAACATTTTCAAAACAGTAATAATTAACTTTGTATTATTCCTGTTCTTAAATTTTTTCCATGGTAATTTTCTGAATGATAGATTCCTATTACCTACCTCAGTTTTAATCATTGCAAGCTTATCAGCCATGTTCATGCTGATCTTTTACAGATTATTGGTAAAAGAGCTATTTGTATATCTAAAGAATGGCATCACAGAACGTGAAATGAAAAATGGAGTCATTTTTGGTGCCGGTGAAGCTGGAATCATTGCTCAAGAAGCTATAAAAAGAGATAGTAAAAGTCTTTTTAATACGGTTGCATTTTTAGATGACGATCCTAAAAAAGATGGTAAGAATATCGATGGCAAAAGGATTTATAAAGGTCTACTTGAGTTAGAAAGACTTGTCAAGCAACATAATATTACAGAATTAATTATTGCTGTTAGAGACCTTACAGTACAACGAAAGAATGAAATTATTGATGAATGTCTTCGGTTAAACGTATCAGTTTCTATTGTTCCTCCGGTAGATCAATGGATCAATGGCGGTCTTACTGCCGGTGCTATTCGTGAAATAAAAATCGAGGATCTTTTAAGTAGGGAACAAATTAGATTAGATAATCCCAGAATACAGGAAGACTTGATCGGTAAAGTGGTTTTAGTTACTGGAGCTGCTGGTTCTATTGGTTCAGAATTGTGTAGACAAATCTCCCATTACGATCCAAAGCTTTTGATTTTGCTAGATATTGCAGAATCAGCCTTATACGATATTGAACAAGAATTTAAAGAGAACTGGCCTCATTGTAAAATAAAGATAATTTTAGGTGATGTAAGGAACAAGAAAAAAATGAAGGAGGTTTTTAGGAATTTAAAGCCTCAAGTCGTTTTTCATGCTGCTGCATATAAACATGTTCCTATGATGGAAAACTATCCTGAGGAGGCAGTTCATGCTAATGTTATCGGAACAAAAATTTTAGCGGATTTATCGGTGCTATCTCAAGTTGACAAGTTTGTTTTTGTATCTACAGATAAGGCTGTTAACCCAACCAATGTAATGGGAGCAAGTAAAAGAACTGCAGAAATGTATGTTCAGGCGCTGAATGAGTATCTTGAAAGAAATCATAAAAAATATCACACAAAGTTTATAACTACTCGTTTTGGTAATGTTTTGGGATCTAATGGTTCCGTTATTCCACTTTTTAAGAAACAGATATTGCATGGTGGACCTATTACTGTAACACATCCCGATATTACACGATACTTTATGACAATTCCTGAAGCATGTCAGTTGGTTTTGGAAGCTGGAGTGATGGGAGAAGGTGGGGAGATTTATGTTTTCGATATGGGTCGCCCTGTTAAGATTTTGGATTTAGCAAAGAAGATGGTTCAGCTATCCGGTAAAAAAGTAGATGAAGACATTAAAATAGTTTTTTCTGGTTTAAGAGAAGGAGAAAAATTATATGAGGAGCTCTTGAATGACTTTGAAACTGTGAAGATAACTCACCATCCAAAAATAAAAATAGCACAAGTGGCACCTGCTGCATACCATAAAATTGACGGTCAGATAGAACTTTTTATGGATCTAATCGGAAAGAATTCCGAAAACGATCTAGTTAGCCATCTCAAAGTCATTGTACCAGAGTTTATTTCTAATTCTTCAAGATTTGAAGTTTTGGATAGGTTGAACTAAGATCCGAAAAAATTGAAATTTAATTTCTTGGGACTCCAGATGAAAATCTGGAGTTTTTGATTTAATAAGGGTTTCAGATCTTAAAATATGAATGTTAGTTAATACTTTTTTGAATATCTATCTTTGTTACTCTTTAGGGATAAAAACCTTACTATGAAAAAAGAACTCCATTTACAGCTTTCACCGGAAGAAGCTTATGATCCGGAATTGTTTAAAGCCACAGTTCTAAAAAACGCAGGAATCAGTTTTACAACTCCCGAGGTTTTCGTGAGGCAAGTCAAGAGATCTATTGATGCGAGAGGCAGAAAAGTTAAAGTAAATGTTCAGTCTGAGATTTTTATCAAGGAGCAACCAAATTCATTAATTGAAAATATTCCCACTTATGGGAATATCAGTAATGCTGATCCTATCGTAATTGTAGGTGCAGGTCCTGCAGGACTTTTTGCTGCGTTAAGAGCTATAGAATTGGGGGTGAAACCAATTATTCTTGAAAGAGGAAAAGATGTTAGAGCTAGAAGAAGGGATTTGGCAGCAATTACAAAACATCATCTTGTTAATCCTGACTCTAATTATTGTTTTGGTGAAGGAGGTGCCGGAACTTATTCTGATGGAAAGCTTTATACAAGATCAAAAAAGAGGGGAGATATTCGAAGGATTATGGAGATTTTGGTTGCCCACGGTGCAACTGAAGAAATACTGGTAGATGCTCACCCTCATATAGGCACCAACAAGTTGCCGAAACTTGTTGCAGATCTTAGGAATACGATCCTGGAATCAGGCGGGGAGATTCATTTTGACTGTAGAGTTGAAGACTTTATTTTGGAAGGAAACGAGATTAAAGGAGTAATTACGAATAATGGGGAGAAAATAAAGGGTCTAGGCGTAATTCTGGCAACAGGACATTCTGCTAGGGATATTTTTGAATTACTTCAAAGAAGAAATATTTTTATTGAAGCTAAACCTTTTGCTTTAGGAGTTAGGATTGAACACAGCCAAAAACTAATTGATAGAATCCAATATCATTGCGAAATAGATAGAGGTCCATACTTACCTGCTTCTTCTTATTCTTTGGTTACACAAACCAATTTTAAAGGAATACAGAGAGGAGTTTTTAGCTTTTGTATGTGCCCAGGAGGTTATATAGTGCCTTCAGCTACCGCTCCTGGAGAGTTGGTGGTAAACGGAATGAGCCCAAGCAGGAGGGATAGTAAATTTGCGAATTCAGGGATTGTTGTAGCAGTTGAATTAGAAGATTTACCAGAGTTTCAAAAATATGGTCCTTTGGCAGCAATGCACTTTCAGGCTGAAATAGAAAAAAGAGCTTGGGAAATGGGAGGAAAAACCCAAGTGGCTCCAGCTCAGAAAATGGTGGATTTTGTTGAGAAAAAAAACAGTACCTCACTTTTGGACACTTCTTACCAGCCGGGATTGGAATCAGTTGAAATGAGGGAAGTTTTACCAGGTTTTATATCTGAAAGACTAGCAATGGCTTTTAAAGTATTTGGCCAGAAAATGAGAGGATATTACACCAATGATTCACAATTAATCGGTGTTGAAAGTAGAACTTCTTCACCCGTGAGGATTCCTAGAGATAAAGAAAGCTTTGAACATATTCAAATCAAAAGGCTTTATCCTTGCGGAGAAGGTGCCGGGTATGCAGGAGGTATTGTATCGGCAGCAATGGATGGGGAAAGATGTGCTGAGAAATTAATAGCAGCATACATCAATAAATAATCGAATCCTTCCAATACTTGTCAATAGCTGACTTTAATTTACTATCCTATTTTCATTTTCTTATTTTGCATGATGGAATATGCCATTGTAGATATAGAAACCACGGGAGGGACCGCATCAAATTGTGGCATAACTGAAATTGCAATCCTGATTCATGATGGTGAAAAAATCTTGGAAGAATTTGAATCTTTGATTAATCCGGAACAAGTCATACCAAGTTACATTACAGGCTTGACTGGAATTGATAATTCAATGATTCAAAATGCACCAACTTTTTATGAATTAGCAGATAAGTTATGGGAATTACTACATGGGAGAGTCTTTGTAGCTCATTCTGTAAATTTTGATTACGGATTTTTGAGAGAATCTTTTAAAAAAGTAAATAAGGAATTTAAAGCAGACAAATTATGCACTGTTAGACTTGCTAGAAAAATAATTCCCGGATTGAGTTCTTATAGTCTTGGTAGAATATGTGAAACTAGAAATATTCCGATCTATGCAAGACATAGAGCAATGGGCGATGCTAGAGCTACTTCAATTCTTTTTGATCAAATGATCAAGGAAAGGCCAGATATGGTTACTGCTTCCTTAAAAAAGAATTCAGGAGAGTCATTTTTACCCCCAAACTTTTCTCTTTCCAAATACAGGGAAATTCCAGAGAAATGTGGTGTTTATTATATGTTGAATGATCGAGGAAAAGTAATCTATGTAGGAAAAGCAATAAACATTAAAGAACGTTTTAAAAATCATTTCTCGGGAAATTTACTTCCTGGATTAAAGCAAAAACTCAAAGCTGAAATTGTAGATTTAAAATGGGAAATCACAGGATCAGAATTGATGGCTTTATTATTTGAGGCTCTGGAAATCAAACGATTATGGCCAAAATATAACTCAGCCCTCAAGCTTCCCAAGACCCTTTGGGGATTGTTTCATTATGAAGATAATTCTGGATATTCCAGATTTCAAATAGCGAAGGTTACAAAACATTTAAAGCCTTTCGAAACCTTTTTATCCTCTGATGAAGCAATTGCTTTTTTAAAAGATGGAATCGAAAGTTTTGAACTATGCCCAAGGCTTTGCGGACTTCGAAAAGCTACTTGTAAAAAAGGTGAACCCATTAGCTGCCAAGATTACTGCAACTCAGATCTGAAACCTGAAATATATAATATGAAAGCTGTGGCATTTTTAGATAGGATTAAAGAAAGCCAAAAGGAGATTTTATTGACTCTTCCAGGCAAAGGGCCAAATGATATTGCAGCTTGTGTTTTTGAAAGAGGAATATTAAAAAGTTATGGGTTTTTTGAAGAAAATGTTGGTACAGAATCGATCCTTCAAAACCAAAATCCTGTACCTAGGGTACCAGAAACCTATTATATACTCAAACAATTTATACCGCTACTTAAACCTAATCAAATTCAAGTATTAGATTCAGTTTCTTGATTTTTGGAATTTTATATTTTCCCAGTCTTCTGGTAATACGCTATAATAAATAGTATCTCTTCTTCTCCCTTTCACCATTAAAGTATGACTGCGGAGTACCCCTTCTTCTATTGCTCCCAATTTAAGTAAAGCATGTCTTGCGGAAAGATTCAGAACATCAGTTTTGAATTCAACTCTTTCAAGTCCCAATTTTTCAAAACAATATTCTAACATTAAATATTTCATGTTTTGATTTATTCCAGTTCCATGAAAATCCTTCCCAAGCCAAGTCCATCCAATTTCAAGCCGCTGATCCCTGGGTGAAAAATTACCAAAGGCAGTAGAGCCAGCAACTCTCTCCGAAGTTTTATCAATAACTGTAAATTGATTTCTCTCATGAACTAAAGCTGGTTTTGCCCAATTAGAAAAACCTTCATTAGTTTGAAGATCATGAGTAAACCAAGTCCACATTTCGCTATCCTTGCATAGACTTTGAAGCAAAGGAAAGTCCTGCTTAATAAAAGGTCTAAGCAGGACTTTATCATTTTCTAGAATTAGATTTTTTTCAATCATTTATCCTAGTACTTCTTTAATTGCATTATTATAAAGGGCTACTTCTTCAATTGTTCCAGTAGATATCCTGCACCAGTCATTCAAAGGAGGAAATGGCCTTCCTATGATAAAGCCCTTATCAGCCATTTGCTTGTTCAATTCAACAATATCCCGTCCTGTATGGAAAAATACAAAGTTTGTATGTGATTCTAGGTATGAGAGTTTGAGCTCATCCAAGGTATTTGTAATCATCTTTTTTGCTTCTTTGGCCTTATTAACAGAAAAATCATAAAAGGCTGAATCTTTTAAGGCAGCTTTTCCTGCTTCAATCGCCATGATATTTGTATTTGCCACTACGCGGTCAGAAAGCTTAGCGGCCAATTCAGGTCTGGCTATTAAATATCCTAACCGGATACCCGCAAGTCCATAAACTTTTGAAAAGGTTTTTGAAACGATAACGTCTTTCCCTTGCTTTACGAACTCAACCATGGAAGGATAATTAGGCTCTGTGATATAGTCGTAATAAGCCTCATCGGAAAAAACGATTGCTTTTTTACTTACTGTTTCGCAAAAATCTCGAACTCTATCAGCAGGAAGTAATTTTCCTGTCGGATTGTTTGGGTTACAAAGAAACACAAGTCTTGTATTATAGGATACCCTTTTTTCGATTTCATCAAGGTCAAAATCATGATCTTTTGTCAAAGGAACCCAGTTGATATCAGTACCCCATAGCTCTGCATAATCCATCATGGATAAAAATGTTGGAGCACATGATATTATTTCTCCTCCTTGTCCAAATGTAATTCCTGTGATTTTTAGACCTTCTGTAGATCCAGCTACCATTACAATATGATCTTCAGGAACTCCTTCTTTTGCAGCAATCATTTTTACTAAATCAGAATTATAGCTCCAAGGGTATCTGCAGCCTAAGTCAAAACCACCAGCCATTGCTTTCCTTACAGATTCAGAGGGTCCATAGGGGTTTTCATTTGATCCCAACCTAATTGGACCTGCTAAAGGGCGCGGGTTGAATTTTCTTATTTCTTCAGCTGATAGTGAGGTGGTAATTCCTGCTCCTCCAAGTAGTGCAAAACTACTACCTAAGGCTGTCTTTTTTAGCCATGATCTTCTTGATAATCCTGTCATATTTTTAAGGTTTATTTATTAATAATTTAAATACATAAACAATACATTATAAATTTTACATTTTCTTAGCTGCTTTATTAAAATAAGTTTTCTTGATGAAAATTCCCTTAAAATAAAATTTTCTATTTTAAATAAGAAATCAACAAAATTATTTTTTAAATTAATGGGAAGCACAATTTACCCTAAACCCAAAACATTATGAAAAAGGTTATAATATTCTTCATTTTTAGCTTATTGATAGCAACTGGTATTCGGGCTCAACAAGCTCAATATATGGTATTCGATTTTATTAAAGTTGAAAACGATCAAATTTTTGATTACATCGAATTTAAAGATTTAATGGAAAAAGTCTATAGACAGGCTTTAAATGATAATAAGATCAAAGGTTGGGATTTCTGGGCTTTGCAATCCGGCGCGGATCAAAGTGCTTTCCAATACATTATGATAACTTATTATAATGATCCTGTAAATATGATGAATGGAATGGATGAATCTACTATGATGGATTACACCAAAATTGCATACCCTCATTTAAACGATGCTCAAGTAGCTAATTTATTTCAAAATGCTTTAGCCATAAAAGACACTCCCATGAGGCTATATATGAGGGAAATTGTCTCAACCGATGATGATTTTCAAATGAAACCAGGAGTTTTGGCATCATTTGATTTGATGAAAGCCAATGAGGGTAATTTCGATCAATATGAAAATGCTGAAATGCAAGTGTTTAGACCAATTCATCAAAAAAGAATTGAACAAGGAATGATGGGGCACTGGAGCTTTCTCCGTACAGCCCTACCTTTAGGTTCGGAAGCTAAGTCAACTCATTTAACCATGAATATGTATAAAGACTATATGCAGTTCTTTAATGCACAGGCCTACGAAGACATGGACCAAACCGAAGAGCAACAAAATGCAGTCAATGCTGGTTTGAATTCAAGAGATCAAAAATGGGTCTATTTGGCAACCCTAGAAAATATAGTGAGATAGTCCGGTTTGACTTTTCGCTAAGAGGCTTCAGATTGAAGCCTCTTTTTTTTTGAAAAAAACTTAAATAAGAGTATTCCCATTAAAGGGCCTACGAAAAGTAACGAAAGCATTCGATCTATTTCTATCCAATTCAATAAAAACTGACCAAATTGTATGCTTAATATACTTATCCCAAAGCCCAAACTGTTGACGAGTGTCAAGGCTGTACCTCTATATTCTGAAGGGACTGATTGAGAAACTAGAGTTGAGAATTGTGGGGAATCTGCTGTTATTAAAATCCCCCAAATCAAGAGAAATACTATCCATAAGAGATTTGGAAGAAAAGCTACAACTAAAAGAAGAATACAACAGATACCAGATCCAGTTAATGAAATTAGGGCTACTTTTTCACTGCCTACTTTTGAAGAAATTATTCCCCCGTAAGCACAGGAAAGTCCACCAATTGCTATGACTGAAAATGATAATAATGAAATTTGATTAGCTGAAAAACCGCCTTTTGATAAATAAGAAATTATGACTGGTACGAATGCCCAAAAAGTATACAACTCCCACATATGACCAAAATATCCGGACGCTGCGCTTTTCAATCCATTTATTTTACTTAGTTGGGGAAGAAGTTTTAATTCGAATTTTGGATTTAATTTTCTATATGGCCCATCTGGCACCAAAAAACCTATAATAGTACCTCCAAGAATTGCTAAAGTAGAGGTGATCCAAAATATAATTTTCCATGAAATCTGAAGCCCCAAACCATTAATTAGATGGGGAAATGCTGTTCCTAAGACTAAAGCTCCAACCAAAAAACCTAAGGCAGAACCAAGGCCTTTTTCAAAATAATCAGAAGCTATTTTCATTCCAACAGGATAGATTCCTGCCAGGAAAAAGCCTACCAAAAACCTAAAGGAAAGAATAAACTCCAATTTAAAAGGAAGAATTACAATAAATATGTTGGCAGAAGCTGCTAAAATGGCACTGAAGAAAAAAACATCTCCCGGTGAAAACCTATCTGGAATGGCAAAAAAAGCATAAAAAAATGTACCAATAATAAAACCAAATTGTACAGCCGATGTAATAGAGGCAATTAACTCAGGTTCACCTAAAATTGCTCCTATTTCTGAAGCTACCGCATTCCCGGCAAACCAAAGTGAAGTGCCCAGAAATTGAGCAATAACGATCAAAATCAGGGCACTTCTACTTGAAATCATTTTCATGAAGCACCGATAATGGATTTGATCTGAGTGATTTCAGCAGGTCCAAATTCAGTGTTTTTTATGGCAGCAACATTGTCGTCTAGCTGCTCAGGTTTTGAAACACCCACTAATACGGATGTAATTCTTGGATCTTTCAAAAGCCAAGCAATAGCCATTTGAGCTAGACTTTGATCTCTTGTTTGAGCAATGTCGTTAAGCTTTCGAATCATCTCTATTTTTTCTGAGGATATCTGGTCGGCTTTTAGATACCTGCCATCTTTGGCTGCTCGCGAATCCTTTGGAATTCCCTTAAGGTATTTATCAGTTAACATTCCTTGCTCCAAAGGAGAAAATGCGATACCTCCAATGCCCTTTTCTTCAATAGCGTCTAAAAGACCATTTTCTACCCATCTATCCAGCATGCTGTATCTCGGTTGATGAATCAAAAGAGGAGTTCCCATTCTTTTTAAGATGTCATAAGCTTTAATCGTATCCTCAGCACTATATTGAGAGATTCCTACATATAAGGCTTTTCCTTGCTTGACTATCTGATCTAAAGCTCCCATAGTCTCTTCCAGTGGAGTTTCTGGGTCAGGTCTATGATGGTAAAAGATATCTACGTAATCGATGCCCATTCTCTTTAAACTCTGATCTAAGCTGGCGATCAAATATTTTTTAGACCCAAAATTTCCATAAGGCCCAGGCCACATATCCCAACCTGCTTTACTTGAAATCAAAAGTTCATCTCTATATCCTACGAAATCCTTTCGAAATATTCTTCCAAAGTTTTCTTCGGCAGATCCGTATGGAGGGCCATAATTATTTGCTAAATCAAAATGGGTGATTCCCAAGTCAAAAGCTCTTCTCAGAATTTTTCTACCAAGTGTGAAATCTGAATTGTGCCCAAAGTTATGCCAAAGGCCTAAACTTATCTCGGGTAATTTCAATCCACTTTTTCCACATTTTCGGAATTTCATGTTGTCATAGCGTTCAGCAGCAGCATGATAAGGCAATAATGGATCGTGGTCGTTAATTTTCATGGGAATGTATTAGGTTATTCAAGGATTTAAGAAAAGTAAACAGTTGCCAAAATAATAGAAATCAACCCTAAAACCATCAAAAGAAGGAAGCTTTTCCAGATATATGAAAACCAATCTTTATAGTTAACGCCAACAGCTGCAATCACTGCCATTAATCCTCCATTTGTCGGAGTAATCAAATCCATTAATCCTGCGGGGAATTGATAACTCATGACCGCTACTAGTCTGGAAATTCCTAAAAGGTCTGTTAATGGAGCTGTAATTGGAGTGGTAAGTACTGCTTGCCCGGAAGTACTCGGAACCGGGATATGAATAAGTGCTTGGGAAAGGAACATTCCAAAAGCCGCAGCATAGGTGGGCAATGTCTGCAATGGTTCAAATAAGGATTGAATTAGTGGGTCAATACTTGATGATTGGTTTAAAACGAAATAAATGCTTCTTGCAAGCCCAACAATTACACCGGCAAAAATCATTTCTGAAAAACCTTCTGAATAAGTTTTGGCGGTACCATTAACTCCCAGTTTACCTATTAAGCCACAAGTGATTCCAACAACAAAAAATAATCCTGACATTTCATTGTAGTCCCAGTCATGTTTTGCTATTCCCCATCCCATTACTAAAATCCCCAAAGTCATAATTAGCAAAATAACTTTATGTCTTGTTGAAATAGTTACAGGTTTAAAATCTGGAATATCTATTTGGTCATTTCTATTCTTTCCGGTTTTAATATGGAAGATTATCCAAATAAGAACTACAACAAGTAAAGTGATCCCACGGAATATTAATCCATAATTAAAATCAACTTCTGCAATTTTAGAAGACAATAATCCTCCAAATGGGTTAATAGGAGAGAAGGAGCTCCCAACCATGGCGCAGCCTAATGTCAAGGCTACAATTGACCTTTGATCATAATGAAGTTTTTTGGAAAGTAGAATTAAAATGGGAGCCATGGCAATCAATTCTTCTTGCATGGCAATTGTGGCCCCGCAAATGCTAAAAATTATTCCGATTAAAAACAATAATAAAAAATGACTTTTCCGAAAGGTGTAGATCAACGATTCGATTCCTACTTGTAAGGCTCCTGTTTTTTCGATAACATAAAATGCTCCCCCTATTAAAAGAATTAGAACTAAAATGTCAGCTCCTTCTACAAGTCCTTCAGGAATTGATAAAACTATTTCATTGATACTTGTATTTTGATCCTCTACAGTATGGAAACTGCCAGGTATGACAACTTCTCTTCCTGTTTTTTCATCAAAGCGCCTTTCGTATTCTCCAGATTGGATAAAATAAGTAAAGATTCCCGATAGAATCACGAAAATTAACATGATGATCAAAGGATGCGGAAAGGTCTTTTTCATATGTTACTTTAATTTGAAGCTGGTAAAACTTGAAGTATCTGGCTCATGATATTTTTTCTAAATCCTTTGGTATCCCTTGCATTGGAAAAAAGAATCAATCCTGTTTTTTTTTGTGGAGAAAAAAGTAACAAAGAACTATAACCCGCTTGACCTCCAAAATGACCTAGCCATGATTCATCATCAATACGAATTTCCTGAAAACCCATTGGAGCCCCAATCTTAGTTGGATTGAGCCATTTTAATTCATTTTTAAAAATCCCCATATCACCTCTTAGGAGATGTATTAGGAAAAGATTCATTTCCTCAATAGAGGTAATGAGTCCAGAAGAGGGGGAGGGAAGTCTGTCAAATTCCAGTTTTTTGGGTTCAATTCTTTTCCAAACGAAAGTTTCCTGATATCCAGTCATCGAATTATTATTTTCCGGCCACTCAGTAGCAAAATCTGAATTTACCATTCCAGCCGGGATAAGAATATTGTCTTTCAAGTAAGATTCAAATGGAATATTTGCGGATTTTTGAAGTAAATAACCCAACAAATCAAAATTAATATCTGAATATTCAAAAAATACTGAATCAGGTTTAGTGTAGTTGGAATTCCATATTTCCTCCCCAAATTCAGATAAGGAGACATTGGATCTTGAGTTAGTGATTTTTTCTATTAATCCCGGATTTTTGATTCCGGATGTATGAGTTAACAGGTTTTCTATTTTAAGTTGATCGAGGTCTGATTTAGGATCACTTGATGATTTTATCATTGAAATTAAATCCTTCGAAACTATTCCTTTTGAGGACCAATATTTTGCTGCCGCAATAGCCGTAAAAATCTTTGAAATAGAAGCACTTGGAAATTGACTGTTTATAGAGAATGAATCTAAAGGCTCTAAACTTTGAAATCCAAACGAATTCTGATAAATAATTTTCCCATCTTTTACAATCCCCAATCCTATACCGGGTAAAGTATATTCAGTAATCGACTTTTGAACTATAGAATCAATTTTGTCTGAAATTAATTGGGAGGTTTTTACCTGAACAACTTTTATTTTGGGATAACTATTCCACCAATCAAGAAAAAGAAAAAGTATGAACCAAATCCCAAGGACTGTTAGAAAAATATTCAGTTTCTTTTTCATCATCAGCTCCTCAATTTCATATAATTAAAGATTTATGATATGAATAGAATCAAAATATAGAACAACATTTTTCAATCTTTTCCGAGATGTATAAATTAAAATTTATTTTTTTTCCAAATATGAAAAGTCACAATCTAAACTTTTTCTATCCCATTTTGAGACTTTACAGGCGGCCTCGTAACTGCTTTGCAAAAATAATTTAAGTTTTTCTGGAGGGTTTTCAGAATTTTGAACATCCATATATTTCAACATAAATTCACCCATTTCCTCATTCCAAAATGATTCACTGGGCAATATTTTTTGATTTTTGAATTCAGGATCATTTGGATAGATGTATGCATAAAACACAGGTGTTGGAAAAGCAACACTACCTGGCCAAAACCCAAAGCTACATACTTCATGTGAATAAGCTTCTTGCATGACCTTAAGTGGCATATTTGGCATTTCTCCCTGAAAATCTGGAGCTTTTCTCCCTGAAAATCTGGTATATGCTAAATCGAATGAACCCCAAAAAAAATGAATGGGACTGTGTTTTCCGGTAAATTTACTTCTAAAATTTATAAATACATTTTGTGTTTGAACCAATACTTTCCAAAAGGTTTGAGCCTGATTCGCCTGATATGGGATTCTTTTTGTGTTCTTTAGGAAAGGAATCGCTCCATGTATTTCGTTTGGCTTTCCGTGAATTTTCACGGCAATTCCTAAGAACTTAAGCTTTTCCATCAACATTTCATAAAAACTGGCCACTGTTTGACCTCCTAGTGGGAACCTATCTCTTGTTCCAGAACTAGTTTTTATTTTCAATTCATGATGATTGAAATCAAACATGATCTCGAATAATCCATTCTCGTAAGGAATATTGCCTGTTGTTAATCCCTGGTGGTCAACGTATAATGAAACGTGCCAAGAATGATTCTGCCAAGGAGATTTTTTGAGTCTTACCTTTCCTACTATTTGTGTCCACTGATGAAGTAATGTAATTGTATCTTTACAATCATCATATTGAAAAACTGGCCATGTTGACTTTTTAGATGCCATAGTAAAAATTTTTATTCAAGATATGAATTTGCAAAATTGGACTGCTATAATTCTCCTAAAATAATACTTTCTAAAAGCTTCAATCCATCACTCGCTCTTTTTTCTATAAAAAACATATCCTCTGATAAATGGTAATCTGGTCTTTGTAGATCCACGATAAACTTTTTAGCATTACTTGGAACATAATTTATTAGCCCAGCAGCAGGATAGACTTGCAAAGAAGTGCCAACTACCAAAAAGTAATCAGCTATTCCGGCATATTGAATCGATTCATCCATTTTTGGAACTGGTTCCCCAAACCAAACTATATGTGGTCTAAGTTGGCTTCCTAGTTCACAGAACTCTCCTTCTTTTATTTCCCATCCTTGAATGGGATAAGTCAATTCTGGATTTATGCTACTTTGGGCTTTTGATAATTCTCCATGTAAGTGAATTACGTGGGAAGATCCCGCTCTTTCATGTAAGTCATCTACATTCTGAGTAATGATGGTCACATCCACACGTTCTTCTAATCTCGCCAATATTTTATGTGCCAGATTAGGTTGGCATTCCTGAGCTTGTTTTCTTCTTTTGTTATAGAATTCTTGAACCAATTTTTGGTTTTTTCTCCATCCTTCCGGTGATGCAACTTCTAGAATATCATGGTTTTCCCATAAACCATTGCTGTCTCTAAAAGTCTTTATCCCACTTTCTTGGGAAATACCAGCACCTGATAAAACCACTAATTTCTTTCTCTTCATTGTTAAGCTCTACTAATTATGTAGCTCTAAATTAATATGTATTATCAGAATATTATTGATTGGTAGTAATGATAGGAACATAATCATTGGGCATTAAGTCACCAACTCTTTCCCAAGCCATATATCCCTCTACCAATAAACCAAATGGATCATCAGCTGTGCCACTAAAAAATATTTCCAATTCAGGAACATTGATATATACCTTGGAAATTTGATTTTTTGAATTTGAATTACCTGATGTCGTTCCAGGATATTCCCTAGCCATTGACTCTTTGGTATAGGTAATTTGAAATTGATCTTTGAATTTTAAAAATACTCGACCTTCTGTATTCCTGACTAAAAGGGTTTCGGGATTAAGTTCCACTTCCTCAACTTTTTCTATTTCATCTTCAAGATTTGATTTAGATAAAATATTTATTTGAATAGAATCTCGGGCCATTTGGCTTTTACTACTTTTGAAAAGCATACTTGCCTCTTCAAATTGTTTCTTAGTAGGTTTTTCTGGATTCGGAATTCTTTTAATCCGCTTAATAATGAACCCTTCTTCCATTGAAATTCCTTGGTATAATGAATGAATGAAATGCTGC
>NZ_JAHEBC010000327.1 GCF_024642405.1 Algoriphagus sp.
ATCTTTTTCTTAAAGCCTGAAAATAAGCCTTATTGCCGACTCGGATTCCAGCTTCTCCTTGAATTGTTTCTATAACCACTGCAGCAGTTTCTGAATTGATATTTTCTAAGTGGGTATGATCGCCATATTGAATATTCGAAATTCCAGGCAATAATGGGCGATAGGCTCTTTTGAAAATTTCATTCCCTCCAATGCTCAATGCACCATGCGAACTTCCATGATAAGCATTAACACAAGAAATGATATTTCTTCTTCCAGTGTACCGTTTCGCTAATTTTAAAGCGCCTTCGATCGCTTCTGATCCGCTATTGACGAGGTATACATTGTCCAAATGATTAGGTAAAGTAGCGCAAAGAGATTTGGCCAGTTGAGATTGAGGGCTTTGAACATACTCTCCATATACCATCAAATGAAGGTACTTATCAAGTTGACCTTGGATGGCTTCTAGAACTTTTGGATGTCGGTGTCCTACATTGCTTACTCCAATCCCAGAAATTAAGTCTATGTAATTTTCTCCATTTGGACCGTATATGTAAACCCCTTCAGCTTTTTCCACCTCAATCATCAGCGGAAAATCTGTGGTTTGAGCTAAATTTTGGAGAAATAGTTGTCGATTATTCATTAAGAACTGTTGTTTCAATAACTTGAGAACCTGAAGAAAATACCGAGTGGTAGTTTTTTATCAAATTTATCTTTCAAGTATAGCTCCCCATGTTCTGCATTTTCAACTTTAGAAAAGTTGGTTTTAATGAGGTTTGCAGCGATAAGAGAAGAAAAACTCAAAGAGTACATATTGAGCAAAAGAAAGTGATTTTCTTTATCTAAAATTTCAGCGCAAACTTTTAGCATTTCATTGATCTGTTCTTCCAAAACCCATTTTTCTCCATCTGGACCTCTTCCATAGGCAGGGGGATCAAGTATAATTCCCTGATAAATATTTCCTCTCCGCGCTTCTCTTTTGATAAATTTCATGGCATCGTCTACTATCCAACGGATACCTTCCAAACCGGAGGACTCCATATTATGCCTTGACCAAGTGACCACTTGTTTTACAGAGTCCAAGTGAGTGACTTCGGCACCTGCGGCTCTTGCAGCAACAGAGGCAGCTCCTGTATAGGCAAAAAGGTTTAATACTTTAGGTTTTGCTACCGGGCTGTTTTTGATTTTGGAATATAAATAATCCCAGTTTACTGCCTGCTCTGGAAAAAGACCAATGTGCTTAAAAGATGTTTGAGCAAGATTCAATTTGATATTAAGACCAGCTTTATTGGAATACCCAATGCCCCAATTATGCGGCATTCGTTTTAATTGTTCCCATTGGCCTTTTTCAGGATTGTTTTTCTCTTTTGCAAAGTGTGCATGAGCTTGGCTTTTCCATTCACTTTCAGGTAAAGATTTATCCCAAATTGCTTGTGGTTCTGGCCTACTCATAATGAATTGACCGAACCGTTCTAACTTTTCAAATCCACCCGTATCAATAAGTTCGTAATCATCCCAGTCACCTGGGCTAAGAGAAAGAATTGTTTCTTGCATGCCTATTTGTATCAGTTTGCAAAAATAAGGAAATAATCAGGAAAGGATTTCCTCGATCTTTTTTAAACTAAAATCATATAGCTTCTTTTGAATTTTTAAATCCTTGGATTTGGAAATCGGATTTTTTAGTTTTTTGCTGATATAATAGCCTCCTGATTGGAGTTGTGATTTTGGGGTATTGGCCAGAAAAACACTTGTTTCAGCACCTTTTTTTGCACTGATAAAAAATAATTTACTCAAAGAAATAATAGCCTTTGAAATTAAATTAGCTTCAGAACCAAAAGAAGTTTTTACTGCACCGGGATGAAGAGAATATGTACTGATTCCACCATTTCCGTAGTTGTAATTGAAATAATTGCTAGTTAAAATGTTGTAAAGCTTTACTGTCCCATAATTACTCCAGCTATTTGATCTTCTTTTAAGGCCAAGATCTTCTGATCGAATTGTACCAATTCTATGAGCCTCAGAACTCACAAAGATTATTTTTCCTTTTGCTTTAGTTAGATTTGAAAGCAATAAATTAGTCAGATGAAAGTGCCCTAAATGATTCACAGCAAAAGACCAGTCCAAACCTTCCTTGGTTTTCAGATCACTAGGAAATATACCGCCCGCATTGTTAATCAATAAATCAACTTTTTCATAAGTCTCTGAGATTTGCCTCCCTGCTTTATCTACACTTTTAATCGAGCTTAAATCCATTTCTATGCAATGGAATTTTTCAGGATTTTTAAATTCGTTAACTATTTCTAAAGCCTTTTTTAAATTCCTGACGGGTAAAATGATTTTATTGAAATTGGGGTAAAGTGATCTTATTGTTTCCAGACCTATTCCGGATGTACTTCCTGTAATGACTAAATTCATATTCATGTATTTTAAAATAAAACAAAAATTAAGTGTCTTGGTTTTCAGTTAGGTAGTATCAAAGTTCAATTGAAATAGTCCAAAAACCTGTTTTTTCTTATTTTTAGATTTATTTTTCAAAGAAATTCTTTTTGAATTTTATTGAATCGCCCGCAATCAGACCAGTAATCTATTCCCATGCCTGAAAAGTTTATCGATGTTAAGAAAGTGATAGCGGATAAGAATCCTAAGCTTCTCAAATGGATGCCTGGTTTTGTTTTGTCCTATATCAGAAAAGTAATTCATGAGGACTGGCTAAATGAGATTATGGGTAGAATCCATCACTTGAAAGGGTTAGATTTTGTAAATGCTGTAATTGAAGAATTTAACATTGAAGTAGAATTAATAGGCGAGGAGAATATTCCTAAATCCGGAGGTGTAATTATAGCAGCAAATCATCCCTTGGGTGGTATGGATGGGATTGCATTAATGTATGCTGTAGGTAAAATCAGAAAAGACATCAGATTTTTAGTAAATGATTTATTGATGTCTTTCGAGAATTTCCAACCTATTTTTGTTCCTGTGAATAAACTTGGGAAGAATTCGCAGAAGAATCTCGATAATATAGATAGGGTATATGCACAAGAATATGTAGTTATGGTTTTTCCTGCTGGTTTAGTCTCTAGGAAGTCTCCTGAAGGGGTAAGAGATTTATTATGGAAAAAAAGCTTTATCTCAAAGGCCAAAAAGTATCAAAAAGATATAATTCCTTGCTTTATTGAAGGGAAGAATTCAAAGTTTTTTTACAATTTGGCTAATTGGAGAAAAAAAATAGGAATTCAAGCCAATATAGAAATGTTTTATCTTGCTGATGAAATGTACCAGCAACAAGGTAAAAAAGTTAAGATCCGTCTCGGAGAGGCATTCAAACATATTGATTTAGATAAGAGTAAGACTGATGCCCAATGGTCTGATCATATTAAAAAATTGGTTTACAAATTAGGATAAAAATGAGTGAAGAAGCAGAAATTATTCCTCCGGTTGATACGGCTTTATTAAAAGCGGAACTGACTGCAGATCGATTTCTTCGATATGCAAACAACGGGGATAATCTGGTCTTTTTGGTGAATTATCATAATGCTCCAAATGTGGTAAGAGAAATAGGTAGACTTCGTGAGTTGACATTTAGAGCTGCTGGTGGTGGGACAGGCCACTCTTTGGATCTAGATGAAAATGATACTTGCGAGAATTGCTATGATCAATTAATCACTTGGAGTCCTGAAGATGAGGAAATTGTAGCCGGTTACCGTTTGATAAATTGCAAAAATGCTATCAAAAAAGATGGCTCAATTAATCTTTCAACAACTCATTTATTCGATTTTTCAGAAAAATTTATCAAGGAATTTATCCCATTTACAATTGAGCTCGGACGATCATTCGTTCAGCCAAAATATCAACCAAGTTTAGATAATAGAAAAGGGATTTTCAGCCTTGATAATTTGTGGGATGGATTAGGGGCTGTGGTTCTTTTAAATCCTGAAGTAAAGTTTCTTTTTGGTAAAGTTACTATGTATCCGCATTACAATAGAGAAGCTAGAGATTTGCTTTTACTTTTTATGAATCATTATTTTCCAGACAAAGAGGGGTTGGTAAAACCGAAACCTGATATTAGATTGGATTATGAAACAGATTTGCCATCTAAAGGAAATCCTTTTGAAGGATTGGAATATAAAGAAGGGTATAAAGTTTTAAATGCAAAAATCAGATCTTATGGGGAAAATATTCCGCCATTGATTAACACTTACATGAACCTTTCTCCAACGATGATGACTTTTGGAACAGCACTAAATGATGAATTTGGAGAAGTTGAAGAGACTGGTATTTTAATT
>NZ_JAHEBC010000328.1 GCF_024642405.1 Algoriphagus sp.
ATAAAACTTGCAATGGTTCTGTTGTTTTTATTTTTTGGGTTTTGGATTACTCCTTTATTCTTCCATATAACACCTACTGTCAGTATCAAAAAAAGTACTGCCCAAAAGAATCTAAGATAGTATTGGACCCAATTTGGAGAAAGGAAACCTTCCGAAAACACAAAATGTCTATTCCCTAATTGTTGAGACTGAATTATTTCCCTTTTTTGATCAAGAGGTAGAATATAATAGGGCAAGAAATCAATGGCGTAAAAAACAGCAGGAACAAATACCCACCAATACGTTTTAATCCAATTAGTCTTTCCCTCAAAAATCCTTTTTGTGAAAAAGTACAAATAGGGAGTTATTAGGTATGCAGCAATATTCCCAGTCCTGGAAAAGTGGGCATATTGGTAAATCTCACCTGATCGATATAACTCAGCAATGATTAAACAATACCAAAGTAACAGAATTGAAATTCCTAACAACCAATTACCATTTTCCTGTTTTTTGGAGAATACCAATAAAACCAGACTCAATAATAATCCTAATACTCCTGCTACAATAGAAATTACCTCTATCATCTATCCTCATTTGTAATTCATATGTGAAATAAAGAAAATTTGTATTAGTAATTGAAAATTAAGCAGTAAGAATCTTTTCATCCTAGGCTCTACCCTATGATCTCTGCCTACAAATCAATGGTTTTGAAAAAATAAATTATAGGGTTTTATCCAAGATTCTAACCATTGGTGACTTTTTTGGTAATTAACTAGCTCTGAGGAGTTAAATTAGATATCGAAAATAAACCACATAAATATGATGAAGAGATTTACAATCCACTTTTTGGCAGCAATCTTGTTTTTAGCTGGATATTCTGATATCCAAGCACAAAGCAGCTACCAAAAACCACCAAAATCAATTACTGATTTAGTGAATGCCCCAAGCACTCCCTCAGTAAGCTTTAGTAAAAACGGAGATTGGATGCTACTCTTGGAAAGAGCAGATAATCCAAGTATAGAAGATCTTTCCAAGCCCGAATTAAAAATAGCTGGCCTTCGGATCAATCCTGCCACTTCAGGACCTAGCAGAGGCAGAGGAACAGAAAATATTAAAGTAAGAATGACTCGGAGTGGTGAGGAAAAACAAATTACAGGCCTTCCCGGAAAACCCGATATGGGAAGTTTTTCTCTATCACACGATGAAAAATACCTGGCTTTTACACAAACGGAATCTAATGGAATTAGCCTTTGGGTGGTAGATTTAGGGACTTTCGAAGCCAAAAAACTGACAGACGCCATTATCAATGATGTCATGGGAAATTCCCTAGTTTGGACACCAGATAATCAAATTTTGGTTAAGGCTTCAAACCCTTCTCGAGGTGCGATGCCTCAAAGACCAGCAGCCCCATCAGGACCAATCATCCAAGAAACTACAGGGGATGCTGCACCTAGCCGAACTTATCAGGATTTACTTTCTGACCCTTACGACGAAGCGCTTTTTGCATATTTCATGAATACCCAACTAATGATGGTCAATCTGGATGGTACCAAAAAAGCAATCGGTTCAGCAGGTATGATCAAATCAATGGACCTTTCTCCGGATGGATCTTATATCATGGTGGAACAAATCAGAAAGCCATTTTCGTATTTGGTCCCTGCCAATAGATTTCCTTACGATGTGCAAATCTGGGATAAGAGTGGAAAAAATGTAAAGACACTTGCGGAGATTCCTCTGGATGAAAACAGACCCACTGGTTTTGATGCGACAGTTACAGGTCCAAGAAATATAAGCTGGAGAGCAGATAAGCCAGCAACCTTGTATTGGGTGGAAGCTCAGGACGGTGGAGATGCAAGAGTTGAGACAGAAGTTCGAGAGATTGTTTACACTCTAGCTGCACCTTTTACAGCACAGAAATCAAAGTTGGCCACGACTCCATACCGATTTGCAGGTATAGCATGGTCCGATGATACTTTCGCCATTATGAATGAACGCTGGTCTCGTTCCAGAAAAGAAGTTCGATCTGTCATCAATCCTTCTGATCCGAATCAAGCGAAAAAAGTGATCATCGATAGATCCTCAGATGATTTGTACAATGATCCAGGAGATCCTCTTTATACCGAAAATGAATTTGGAAGAAACGTCCTTTTAAGAAAAGGCGATTTGGTCTTTATGACCAGTCCTGGAGGTTCCCCAGAAGGAAATATGCCATTCCTTTCGACTTTTGACACCAAAACCAAAGAGCAGGAAATTCTTTGGAGATCTCAGGCTCCTTACTATGAGCGAGTTGTCAAAGTATTGGATGAAAATGGGTCTGAATTTATCACGATAAAAGAAAGCACCGATATCCAGCCAAATTACTGGTTGGTGAATACTAGAAAGCGAATGGCACCTGTTCAGGTAACCAACTTTGCTCATCCTTATGAGTCTATCAAAGGTATTCAAAAGCAATTGGTTACTTACAAAAGAAACGATGGGCTTAATTTATCCGCAGTCATTTATACTCCAGCGGGTTATGATGCTGCCAAAGATGGACCGCTACCGGTTTTGATGTGGGCATATCCAAGAGAATATAAATCCAAGGAAGTTGCAGCACAAGTTAGAGGCTCCAAATATGCCTTTACAAGATTGAGCTGGGGATCACCGATTTATTGGGTGACCAGAGGCTATGCCATCATGGACCAAACAGAAATGCCTATTGTGGGAGAAGGTGACAAAGAACCCAATGATTATTTTATCGATCAATTGGTCGCAAATGCAGAAGCTGCCATTGACCATATTGTGGAATTAGGAATTGGAGATAGAGATAGAATCGCAGTTGGAGGGCATTCTTATGGAGCATTCATGACAGCCAACTTACTTTCACATACAAATCTATTTGCTGCAGGAATTGCGCGAAGTGGTGCTTACAATAGAACTTTGACCCCTTTTGGATTCCAGTATGAGCAACGTACCTATTGGGAGGCTCCAGAAGTTTATTTCAACATGTCTCCATTCTCTTTTGCTCATAAAGTGGAAACTCCGATTCTATTGATTCACGGACAAGCAGACAATAACTCCGGAACTTTCCCTATTCAATCCGAGCGTTATTACAATGCTTTGAAAGGTCATGGAGCAACAGCAAGATTAGTTTTCTTACCAAATGAAAGCCATGGCTATGCCGGCGAAGAATCTATTTTACATACCCTTTGGGAAATGGATACCTGGTTGGAGAAATATGTGAAGAACAAAAACGAAATTAAGAAGGAAACTGAATAGGTAATTTTACCTGATTTGAAACCCTCTCCAAATTAATTTTTGGAGAGGGTTTTTATATTCTCGATTTAAAAAATTACCATTTCAAAAGCTAAATCATCTAACAACTATCAAACATTTTTTCTATTCATATAAATCTCCTTATTTAAGCTAGCTTATATTTCCATAGGGATATGAAATGGGTTAAATTAGCTGAAAAACCACCCTAAATTATCAAAGCTTCAAAAAGTATCGTTCCCACCCCTTTTTTAAAGAGCATACAGCCATGGGTATTCTTCCCTTCAGCTGGTTTGATTGTTCTTTTTGTTACACTTACCCTTATCTTCCAAGAATCTGTAGGTGATTTATTCGAATCCCTCCAGGCCTTTATTTCTAAAAGCTTCGGATGGCTATATGTCCTGGCAGTAAATGTCATATTGATATTCTGTATATACCTAGGCTTCAGTAGATACAAGAGTATAAGACTCGGGGGTAAAGATGCAAAACCGGAATTTAGTACCTGGGCTTGGCTCAGCATGCTATTCAATGCTGGAATAGGTTTGGTCCTAATGTTTTATGCAGTGGCAGAACCCGTCAGTCATTTTTCAAATCCTCCATATGGGGAAGCAGGAACATTAACCGCTGCAAAAAACGCCCTGAACCTATCTTATTTACATTGGGGACTTCATGGTTGGGGAGTTTATGCCTTAATGGGTTTATCTATTGCATTCTTTAAATACAATCAAGGCTTACCTCTGGGAGTTCGATGGATTTTATATCCATTATTAGGGGATCGGCTAAAAGGGCCGATTGGACATTTTATCGATACTATGGCTGTAGTAGCTACTTTGTTTGGTTTGGCTACGACACTGGGTCTAGGTATTCAGCATATTAATTCCGGTCTGAATTATCTATTTAACATTCCAAATAGCGCCGAGATTCAAGTTATTTTAATTGGGATTATCACCTTGTTTGCAACAGCTTCAGTTGTATCTGGACTACATAATGGGATTCAGATATTAAGTAAAATCGCCTCAATGATGG
>NZ_JAHEBC010000329.1 GCF_024642405.1 Algoriphagus sp.
TGGTCAAACCTAAGTCATAGCTTGCTTGGACGTTAAATCCCAAAGGTAGATTTATTCCAACACCTACCACCGCACCTATATCATATCCTCTGATTACATCTGTACTTGTTGAGGTGATATTACCCAATTCGTATTTTCTTGATGCTAAAACAGACGCTTGTGGTCCGGCAAAAATATTGACTGTTTCAATAATATTAAATCGAACTAATACTGGAATATCAATGTAATTTAATCTTTCATTGACCTCAATTTGAGAAATATCCTCATTACCTTCATATCCTTTTTTTGAATATTGCAGTCCTGGTTCTATATCAATTACTCCTAGTTGAATTCTATAATATGCTCCAAGATGGAATCCTTGCTTATGACTAAAGTTTGTATCCGAGAAATTTGATGAATTTAATCCAGCTCTCGCACCAAATTGAGCATTTGCAGTACTGATTAATCCAATAAAAAGGGCCAAAAACAAAAATTTTTTCATGATAGATTAGTTTAGGATATTTTCAGGCTTCAATCAACGCAAATATTTGACCAAGTAAATCAAAGATAAACCTGAAAACTCAAATATTGAATTTAAAACAAATCAAAACCAATGGAGAGTTTAAATACTTTGTTTTCTCTATTTGGATATAAATCTCCCAAATCATTCTTGGCGATTCCAAAGCTTGCCTGTACATTGAATCCGTAAGGCAAATGAATCCCAATTCCTCCTACCCCACCAAACTCAGTTTGTGGTATATTCTCCATATTGGTATCAACTACCCCATCTAATTCGTATTTCCGGGACATTAGCCAGGACATTTGAGGCCCCACGAATAAATTGATTTCTGGAAAGAAATTAAAGCGAATTAATAAAGGCGCATCTACATAATTTAATCGCTCAAAAATAACTTTCCCTGTATTTCTATCATTTCCTCGAAATCCTTTTTGAGAGAATTCTATGCCTGGTTCTATTGCAAAAAAACCTAATTCCAATCTATAATATGCCCCTCCGTGCATTCCCAACCTTGCATTTACATTTGAGTTTGTAATATTACTCGAACTCAATCCCGCTCTAATTCCTGCTTGACCCTGAACAAACCCAATCAAACCGATTGTAAAAAGCATCATTAAAAAAAATCTCATAGTTCAAGAATAAAGGTTGGTTAAAGGCTGATTTAGGTTCAAAGAATGAATTTTCAAATGTTTTACAGAGAAAAAGCTCTCTTCTAGTCTAGATTTTTTAATTTACTACCTAAAAGTAGCAGAAGCTTTTCATTGTAAACTCAAAAAACATTACTTTTTAAGAATACCTCATGGAAAAAATTCTAGGCATTTTTGACAAATTCCCCTTTCTCAGCGATAGCGCTAAGACGGGATTTTTAAGTAATCTCGAAAAAGTGGAATTCAATAAGGGAGATTTATTAGAAAAAGAAGGAGAAGTCAGTCAGTATTTATATTACTTTTTAGAAGGTTCTGCCAGAAGCTTTTACAATAGAAATAACCGGGATATCACGGTATCCTTCACGCTAGATGGAGAATTTGTAACGGCAATGCATTCTTTTATTACCAGAAAACCCTCTTATGAAAACATAGAGACTTTGGAAAAAAGCAAAGCTTACCGAATTTCGCATGATACTTTAGAGAATATGTTTGAGAACTTTCCTGAAACTGAAAGAGCATATAGGATGATTCTGGAGGAATATTACATTGTGCTGGAAGAGAAACAAATCTTTTCAAAATTCAAAACGGCACAGGAAAGGTATCTTGAACTAATGGAGTATAGACCTAAAGTAATTCAAAAAGCTTCAGTGGGGCATATTGCCTCTTATTTAGATATGAGTATAGAAACCCTGAGTCGAATTAGAGCCAGAATCTAATTTATTGATTTTTATCAATAGCTATTTTTCATAGGGATATCAATATTTGTCAGAGTAAAATTATTCTAGCCCCAAGTCTATGAAAACTGCTTTTATCTGTCTTTTTATTTCCTCTTTATTATTCATGGTCTCATGTAATAGCAGATCAAATGAACAGACTTTCGATTCCTCCAAATTACCCAGAGCTTCAGAGGATGAAGTTGAAAAACTTGTAGAAGATTTTATTCTAGTGGAAGATGGAGGTACTATTACGATAGAGCCGCTATTTTATGAGCTTAAAACCCAATTGATTCTAGACAATAAAAAGAATATTAAAATCATAGGAGCTGGAATGGATCAATCGGTACTTTCATTCAGAAATCTAAAATCCGGAGGCGAAGGGGTCAAAATAGTCGGAGAAAATATCCTAATTGAAAATTTCAGTATTGAAGATGCTCCGGGAGATGGTATTAAATCACAGCACACAGATGGGATAACATTCCGCAAACTGAACGTTACCTGGACGAATGGTGATAAATCCAAAAATGGAACGTATGCCATTTACCCAGTTCAATGTAAAAATGTTGTAATTGACGGATGTATAGCTTCTCACTCTAAAGATGCTGGTATTTATGTAGGTCAATCTGAAAATATTATCGTGAAGAATTCTCTTGCTTTCGGGAATGTAGCGGGGATAGAAATTGAGAATTGTGATAATGCAGAAGTTTATGATAATCTCGCAAGAAATAATTCCGGAGGAATTTTGGTCTTTAATCTACCCGGCCTTCCCAAATCAGATGGCCGTGGTACAAAGATTTATAACAATGCCATTATTGATAATAATCATGAAAATTTCGCAACACCTCTAGGCGACGGGCCTAATGGAAATACAGTGACTATGATCCCTCCAGGTTCGGGAATCATTTTACTAGCAGCAAAAGAGGTGGAGATTTTTAATAATCAAATATTTAGAAACAAAACAACTGGATTAGCGATTGCAAGCTACCAGATTACAGGATTCCCTGCGGAAGCTCCAAATTGGTCCCCCTATTCTCATGATATTTATGTTCATGACAATAGCTACGAAAGAACCTTAAAACTTCCGGATCTTACCCGGGAATTGGGTCAACTAATCTCAATTTACAATGCTCATGGTAAAGCTAAAACCCAAGACATTATTTACGATGGTATTTGGGACATGGAGATCAGTCAAGAAATTGAATCCAACCCAATGAAAATCTGTATCAACGAAAAGGGAATGGAAGAAATGCACTTCACCAGATTTTATTTAATGGACGGGGAAGATAATATCGAATCCTTTAAAGACTATAAACCCTTCCAAGGTTGTAATGTAAATGTATCCACGGATGTAAGTTCTTTAGCATCTCTTTAATCAATATGAAACCCAGAATATTTGTCTTTATTGGCCTTTCAGCTTTTGTTTTTTATTCGTGCAAGGAAAATTCAGAATCAAAGCAAAAACCTCAGTCTGTGCCATTAATGGAGGAGATTGCAGATGGCAAGTTTCCTTATAAAAGACTTTCAACATACGGTTTCTTTGAGGGTGAAATAAATGATCTCCTTCCTAAGCATTCCATTATTCCATATGAGCCAGTGTCTTCTCTTTTTACTGACTATGCCCTTAAAAGCCGATTTATTTCAATTCCGGATGGCCAAAAAGTTATAGTAGAAAATGAGGAACTTAACTTTCCTTCTGGAACGATCCTTATTAAGAATTTTTACTACCCTTCAGATTTGAATAAGCTTGAAGTAGACAAGCGAATTATTGAAACCAGGCTGCTGATAAATTCTGAAAAAGGTTGGGAAGCCTTTCCTTACATCTGGAATGAAGACCAAACTGATGCCCTATTGAAAGTTGTCGGAGGAGAAAAAGAAGTGAGGTATATTGATTCAGAAGGAGAAGAACAGATTATTAATTACTTGATTCCCAATAAAAATCAATGCAAGACTTGTCATAATAAATCGGAAGAATTGGCTCCGATAGGTGTTAAAATCAAACACCTAAACAATGAAAAAATGTTTGAATCAGGCAAAAGAAACCAATTGGAATATTGGCAGTCAAGAGGGATCTTAGAAGGGTTTTCAAATCAGGACAATTATCCATCGTTAGTCGATTATAAAGATGAGACCCAAGCTTTATCTGAGAGAGCTATGGCTTATTTAGATATCAATTGTTCACACTGTCATCAAGAAAACGGTCCTGCAAGCACTTCAGGCTTATTTCTGGAATTTGATCAAAAAGATCCTTTGAAACTTGGGATAATGAAAACACCCGTTGCGGCAGGAAATGGTGCAGGGGCTTTCGATTATGACATTTTACCAGGAAAAGCAGACAAGTCTATTTTAACCTATAGAATGAATTCCACCGAAGTTGGAATCGCAATGCCTGAACTTGGA
>NZ_JAHEBC010000066.1 GCF_024642405.1 Algoriphagus sp.
ACAGGTATTGGGTGAGAGTTATAGTGCTTGAGCTTTTTGCATAAATTCGTCAACTAGCTCCATTTCGGGATAATCTTCGCTCAGTTCACTTAAAAATTGTAAAGCTGTTACTTTATCTCCTTTAAAGACATAATAAATACCTTTATTTCTAAGTGCATATGGATTGTTAGGATCCATTTTTAAACTTTGATTGATTAGTTCTAATCCGTCTTCTAATTTTCCCAAATACATTAAGTAAAGACCTTTGTTATTATAGAAATAAGCTTGACCCTTATTTAATGATATTGCTTTTTCAACTGCTGTTAAGGCTTCTGTATATGATTCGGCATCAAAATAAATCATAGACCTTAAATTGTGTAAATTTGGCTCTGAAGGATTGATCAATTCAGCTTTTTCTAAGATTTGTAATGCAATCCCAGGCTTCTTGAGATAGTAGAGTAGTGTTGCCTGATTTACTAAAAGATCTGAATTTTGTGGATCAAGATTTACTGCTTTTTCAAAAAAACTGAGGGCTTCCGAATAATTTTTTAATTTTTCCTCAACCAATCCTGATAAAAAAAATGATTTCCAAGATTGATCATCCAAGCTGATAAGTTTCTCTGCATCTTCTCTTGATTTATAAAATTCTCCATTATCCAGAAAAGCTAAACCTCTTTGAAAATAACTTTCAAAATCATTTGGTCTAACATTGATAGCATCATCTAAAGAATGAATCGCCTGGTCCAATTGATTGATCTTCAATTGAGCCATAGCCTTATTATAGTAAGCATCAAAATAGGAGCTATCCAACTTAATTGCTTCTTCATAAAAGGAAATGGCTGATCTTGGATCGTTTTCTTCCATTTTTTCATTCCCTTTCAAAAGAAATCTCCCCTTTTTATCTTCTATAGAATCGCAGGAAATTATGGATATAAAGGTTAGAAAAGTAAATATTCTAATCGCTTTCAGGTTCTTTCTTTTCAGTTTTATCATGTGCTTGTTCTTCTCCCAGTAATAAGGCAAAAGGACTTGTTTGGTCACTTAATTCGAATATTTCTCTCAGAATTGCCAAGGTAGGAATAATCAAAACCATTCCAGCAACCCCCCAAATCGATCCGCCGACTAGTAAACCAAGAAATGTTATAAAAGGATTTAAATTGACATTGCCACCAACAATTTTTGGTGTCAAAAAATTTCCTTCTATGAGTTGGATGATTTGGTATGAAGCTAAAACTGCCAATGGATAGAAAAGACTGTCTTTAGTCAAAAAAGCATAAACCATAGGCATTAAGGCGCCTATAAATGGTCCAACATAGGGGATTATATTTAGGAAAGCTGCAATTAATCCGAAGAATATCGCATGCTTGATTCCAAGTGCTGAAAAGGCTATTACATTTAGAACAGCAAGTATCCCCATTACCTTTACAACACCAATAATATAATTTTGAAGAAGTTTCCTAAGACTTGTAATCCGCATTCTCACCAATTGAGGATCTTTATCTCTATAAATTCGAATCATCACTTCTGTTAAATGATCCCTGTATAAAAGAAAGAAAAACATAAAAACGGGAATCAGGACTGATCCCGAGAGAGAACCTACTGTTCTAAGTGCAAAACCTGTGATGTTAGCTCCATGCTCCTGTAAAAAGGTTTTGACATAGTCATCACTGGCTTTTTCTTCCAGATTTTCGTTAATTCCAAAATTTTCGTAGGTCCAATCATCAACTTGCTTTGCATAAGAGGTTAATTTCCCGGAAACGTTATCAAAATCCTGAGTGAAATTTGATACAGTAGAAATTATAAATGCCAAAAGTCCTACCACTAATGCAATATTTAATAGTAATGATATAATGGAAGATAAAGTCCTAGGAACTTTGTGCTTTTCCAACCAATTACTAAAAGGAGTGAATAAAACAGCAAAAAAACCTCCCATGAATAGTGGTACTAACAAACTTTTTCCCACTATGAGGAAAAACACCAAAACTATAATGAAAATCAAAACTGAAAGAGCTTTGAGATAGGAGGGGAGCGAGAAGTTTTTGTTGACCATATAATTCCAGTTTGTTCTAGAAGATTTGAATATATAGAAGATTTTTTGAATTACTTACTTTAGCTAACCTTGTGATTCGACAAGACCTGCTCTTTTAAGAAGGGCATCTTGCTTTGGGTCTCTTCCTCTAAATCTTTTATAAAGAATAGTAGGATGTTCACTTCCTCCAGCAGACAATATATTTTTTTGAAAAGAACTTGCTGTTTCCTTATCGAATACTCCTTTTTCCAAAAAAAGCTCAAATGCATCTGCGTCCAAGACTTCTGCCCATTTATAGCTGTAATACCCCGCAGAATAACCGCCTTGGAAAATATGCGAAAATGACGTTGACATCAAAGTCCCCGGAACGTTTGGTAGTAAGTCGGTTCCTTTCATAGTTTCTCTTTCAAAACTCGGAATATCATTGATTTCAGAAGCTTTATGACTATGGAATGCGATATCTAAGAGTCCAAAACTTATTTGTCGCAAGGTCTGATAACCCTGTAAAAAGTTTGCGGCTTTTTTTAGCTTTACTATTAGATCGGCAGGTATTTTTTCACCTGTTTCATAATGATCAGCAAAAAAATCAAGGCATTCCTTTTCGTAGCACCAATTTTCAAAAATCTGTGATGGGAGCTCTACGAAATCCCAATAAACGCTTGTGCCTGATAAAGATTCATAAGTAGTATTAGCTAGCATACCATGCAGCGCATGTCCAAATTCATGGAATAGAGTAGTGACTTCATTAAAAGTTAAAAGGCTAGGTTTGGTCTTCGTAGGTTTGGTGAAGTTGCAAACAATTGAAACATGAGGGCGATTATTTATTCCATTTTGTATGGATTGACCTTTATAGCTTGTCATCCAGGCTCCATTTCTTTTGCCTGGCCTTGGGAAATAATCAGCGTAAAAAACAGCAACATGCTTCCCATTCTCGTCCTTTACTTCGTAGGCTAAAACATCTGGATGATAAACCGGGATTTCTGAATTTTTCACAAATTCTAGTCCAAATAACTTGTTAGCTGTTTTGAAAACGCCTGAAATTACTTTTTCCAATTGGAAATAAGGCCTTAATAATTCATCATCTATAGCATATTTTTCTTTCTTCAATAATTCAGAATAATAAGCAAAATCCCATTTTTTTATTTCGGTAATCCCATCAATTTTTTTTGCAAAATAGGATAACTCTTCCAAATCTTTTTTAGCCTTGGGTCTAGCTTTCTCTAAAAGAGACTCTAAAAATTTGGTTACTTCTTTTGGGCTTTTTGCCATACGCTCTTCAAGGATAAATTCCGAGTGATTTTGATATCCTAAAAGTTGCGCTCTCTTTTCTCGTAACTTAAGAATGTCTTTTATGATCTGTTGATTATCGAGTTCATCACCTTTTGCACATTTTGTGTTATATGCAATGTAGAGTTGCTTTCTTAGTTCCCGATTTTTAGCATAAGTAAGGGCAGGAATATAACTTGGATAATTCAAGGTAAAAGCCCATTTCCCAGGTTGTCCTTTTTCTTCTGCGATTTGGGCTGCGGCTTCTTTAATTCCTTCTGGAAGCCCCTCAATGGCACTTTCTTCTGATTCATAATGGATAAATTTATTAGTCTCTTCTAATACATTTTCTCCAAATTTTAAACTCAACTGCGCCAATTCCTGATCTATTTCTCTTAAATCATCTCCTTTTTCCGCATCAAGTTTTGCTCCATTTCTAACAAAGGATTTATAGGTTTTTTCCAGTAATGTTTTCTGTTCAGGAGATAGAGAAAGCTTTTCTTTTTTTTCAAAGACAGCTTCAACCTTTTGAAATAAAATGGGATCCAAAAGTATATCATTGGAATGTTTTGTGAGGAGAGGAGATATTTCTCTCGCTAATTTTTGTAATTCAGGACTGGTTTCAGCTGAATTAAGATTAAAAAAAATGGAACTAATTATGCTAAGTTTATTGCCTGATCGGTCAAGAGCCTCTAAAGTGTTTTCAAAAGTTGGATTCTTCTCGTATTTAATAGCTTCGATTTCAATTTTTGCATCTTCGATTGCAGTTTTTATTGCCGGAAGATAATCTTCTGTTTTAATAGTTGGGAAAGGTGCGGTATCAAATGGACTGGCGAATTTTGCCAATAATGGGTTGTGCATATAATTAGAGACTAATAGTTGTGTTCAAATCGGAAGATTCATTGACTTTTTATAGAAAATCAAAATCCGGATCTTCTTAATTCAACCTTAAATTTACCATTTTGATCTGTAAAGTATAGGGATTTCTGCTTCCTTTGAAGAGTTTTTTGGATGGTCTCCTTTCTTTTGGTTTAGAATCTCACTTATAGAATTCGAAACTCTTTATAATCCGTATTTTGAATAAATGGCGTTAGTAGGTAATAAATGATTTTTGTATCTATTAAATCTTAACGATCCTAGACTATTTCATAAAAAAAGCAGTACTTTTTTAGTACTGCTTTGACTATAATGCTCATTTTAATAATCAAAATCACATGTCATTGAATCTGATCCAATTGGTGAGCCATCAGGAGCTTTTAGGGTTTCTTGAACCGTCAATTCCATAGGTAACTCTAGGAATGCATTGATTTTTGCAGCTAGGTATTGAGAGTGCTGAGACAATAATGAATTTGAGGATCTTGAAATCAGACTACTGTTTCCATTTGCTAATTGATCTAACCTTGCTCTTGTAATTGCTCTTACTGTGTTTGACGCATCAGCATTTTTTGATAGGTTGATAAGGTGATCGACCAACTTTGTTTCTGTCATCAATTTGATTTCTGTTTGAAGTCCTGAAGGAAGATTTCCTGAAAATACCTGTTCACTAAGTTTGTCTAAAACTGATTGATAGCTTGGTAAGCTATTGTTTTGTAGGTTTTGTAGATACAACCTATTCATTCTTGTTTCATTTAGAAGAAAAGATAAAGTTAAATCTACAACCGTTTCAGCCGGTGCTATAGGATCAAAAATAGGTCCCGTTCTTGAAACAAATGTTTCTCGGGTTCTTCCAAATCCATAAGGTCTTGGGGGAATTAATGCAAGGATATGACTTGGAACTTCTAGTTGTGCAGGTGAAATAGTTAGAAGCAAAGCATTCAAAGCCTCCATTTGATCATTTGCGGGTACCCAATTATGGTTTGGCTGATTATCGCCTTTAACCTTATATGAATAATCCATTCCGCCTACAAGTTTTGTTGTTGCTTCAACCTGATATCTATGCATTAAATAAAGAGGTACTAGTACTTCTTCCAGCATAGCTTCTGGAGTACCAGAAGGAATTGCATTCAACCCAAATGATTCTAGCTTATTTGCTCTTAAGTCAAGCATTCTTTTCAATTCAACTGAGGCTGAAGCTCCGTTATCCCATAAATGAGAGCGAGGGTGTGCCCCATTTGGATCTCTTGAGTCAGAATCTGTGATAAATTCATAGCCTGCTTCATAAGTATCTTTAAGAGTTTTTTCTAGGTAATCGGATTCTGTCATCCCTACAGGAACAGTTCCATAACCATATTTAATGGCCCATTTGTCCCACTCTCCAATTTTTTGGTCATAAGCCAAGGAAAGATCCAATTCACCATTGCTATCTTGAGTAATCACAGGATAAGGATAGTCCATTACCGAAGATCTACTTTCAGCTGATGTGGCATAACTATGAGCCAATCCAATCGTATGGCCTATTTCATGAGCAGATAATTGTCTTAACCTATCTAAAGCTAATTTCAGCATTTTTGGATCAGGTTCTGTTCCGTTTTCATAAGGTTGAATTAAACCTTGCGCAATAAGATAATCCTGTCTAACTCGAAGGGATCCGAGAGAGACATGTCCTTTGAGAATTTCGCCAGTCCTTGGGTCTCTAACACTGCTTCCATAGGACCATCCTCTAGTCGATCTATGTACCCATTGAACCACATTATAACGTACATCCATCAAGTCCATTCCTTCAGGAGCTAATTCTACCCTAAACGCATCCTTAAAACCAGCAGCTTCAAATGCCTGATTCCAGTAATTTCCCCCTTCAATCAAAGCAGAGGCAACTGGTTCTGGCGTACCTCTATCTAAATAATAAATGATAGGCTCAACAGCTTCAGAAACTGCCGCATTCGGGTTTTTCTTTTCTAACCTATGTCTGGAAATAAACCGCTTTACAATTGGCTCTGTGATAGGCGTGGTAAAGTCCATGTAACTGATTGAATTAAATCCTCCTCTTGGATCAAATTCGCGTTTTTGGTAATTCAAATCAGGAAGCTCAATAAAGGAATGTCTTTGTCTTACTGTAACAGCGTCTGATCCAGGAGTTACGGACCGAAGTTCTCTGCCTGTGATTTGACCTGTTAATGTAATGACTGCTTCAACTTCAGTGTTTTGAGGAAAGTTTTTAGTGGTGGGGTAGTATAAGCTGGATCTACTTGCATCTGTTCTAAATGTACCTTGTCGGCTTCTTGAGAGTCTGCTTCCAACCCCATGAGTGTCCTCCATGTAGAATTTAGTTGCTTCAACAATATACTTTCCTTCGCTCGCCTGGGCTATTTCAAAACCCCATAGAGTTGATTCAGCAAAAGCGTCTCTAATAGATTTTACCTCTGCTGGATTATTAGAATATGCTCTGTAATCGTAATTTTTTTGGACCAAAAAGATTTTATCTCCAGTTTTTCTGAATTCAACAATTCTTGTGTCTCCTAATTGACCTCTGTCAAGACCCAGGTCATTGGAACCCACACCGGCAGTCAATGAGCTTACATAAAGAAATTCCTTTTCTAGGTCTTCAATTTCTAAATAGATTTTTCCTTTTCCCTCATCTAAATAGAAATCTATGAAGCCTTCCATTTTTGTGAATTTGCTCAAATCTAAATTTTGTGCAAAAACTGATGAGAAGCTGATAAGCAAAATGAAACATGTGTAAAGTGCTTTTTTCATGGTTTAGTGGTTTGTTGACAAATTATCAAAAAAACAGCCTTAAAATTGTACCATTAATGGAAAATTATCGATGTAGTAAATATCTAAGCAAAAAGGTACTTTCAGATAGATGAGATGACTCAATTGTTTGGAGTCCGGATCCGATTTCTTTCCGATCGGAATAGGATGTTCTTGCGAACCTAAAATAGGCTGTCAATTGGGAGTTAAATTTGTATTGTCCCAATAAATAATACCTAAATCCTTTCCCAGAAAAAGCTGGAACTGAAAACGCCCAAAGCACATTATTTTCAAAGGTATATTGGCGATTATCGTAATTGTCAGTGTCGAATAAAGCTGCTCTTGCTGTAATTCTCCATTGATTTTGCCCGTATTGAATGTCCTGAAGCATCATAAATCCATTAGATTTTTCTGAATTGAAATTGACTCTACTGGATAATATTCGTGATCTTAAAAATACATTATCGCTCAAATGATATTCCAAGCTCATCATTACATTAGTTTTTTTGATAGGTAAGACTTGATAGGGAAGGCTTGGTTCGCCTGTATCAGATACGTTTCGTTCTTTTTCTTCAGTTCGGACTTGTAGAAAAGCGAGTAATTTTTTGTTTGGGAAATAACTTAACCTCCCAAGCCATTCATATCCTTGGGATGGTGCATATACACGATATCTAAGCCATGGAAATTTGAAAAAATCATAGTAGGCATTCAGCTTCCACTTATTTACCGGTTTTATCTGAATTCCCAAATACGCTCCTTTTTCGTTTATAGGTCTAGTTCCTTCAGAAAAAGCATTTGCATAAAAACTATGAAAGTCTTTTGTATAATTCCTCCAAACAAATGAGATATCCACTTCTTTACTAAGACTACTAATGAATCCTAGGACAGTTCCTTTTCCTCCAGATTGTGAAATTCCAGACTCACCAAATAGGAAAAAGTTTTTCCAATTGTGATTAAAATAAATACTTCCAACCCAATTACTGCTTCCGGAAAAATCAAATTGATTGTAAACAGTAGGTGTTTTTATCCAAGGTTTGTCGAATTTTGTGAAAAGTAGATTTCCTCCTATCTGAGTTTTTTTATTGAGGGAAAATTGGAGATTACTTCCCAAATTGGACTCTTTGAATTGAGATTTAGTGGAAATTTCACTCGGTGTTCTATGAAGGCCGCTTTGACCCAAAGAGGAAATTGTTTCAATTTCATTTTCTAAAGAGTCTGAAGAAATAATCGATCTTCCATCTCTTGGTGCCATCGAAAAGATTATACTGCTTTGCCAATTACCTGTTTGATAAGTAGCCCCAACTCCTCTAAAGAAGCCAAACTCCATGGCAGCCGTGTATGGAAGAATTCCTACACTACTTCTCCTGACAGTTGGTACTGTTTCTGACCCTTTTCCTATAGAATATCCTGCCCCGAATACTAAACCCTGGCCAAATTGAACTTGGAAATCTCCAAGGCTGATCACTTTCCATTTGCCAATTTGATATTTAGTAAAATGAAATGAAAAAAAATTAAATCCATACCTCTTTGTTTTTCCGTCCCAAATGAATTGTTCTCCCGAATCTTTATCAAGAGTAATTCCCAGACTGAAATCTCTGGAATGCTGAATTCTAAAACGGAGATATAAATCATTTGGATCGCCTAGATAACGACTAGAGAGCTCACCTGGTCTAATGGTGTCTGCAGGAGTAAATCCTTTTCTGGTTTCCCAAATTCGACGATGTCGAAACAGAAGATATCCCTGGTCTTCTTCAATAATTCTTCTAACCAGACTTTTTGGATATTGAGTAATAGACCCTCCCAAAGTAATAAATGGTAAAATTTGATTAATAGTTACCAAATCAAGTTTTGGGATGGCTTGGAGTTCATAGAGGGATAGAAATGGGCCGAATTTGTCCCGATATTCTAAAAGAGAAGATATTTGATCCGGTGCTAATAGGTAACTCGCTAGAAGAACTTCGGAATTTGCCAGATTTATATTGATGGGATTTGTATACAATTGAAAAAGGACTTCATAAATGGATTCATAATCTAAATCTTCATCTTGCACAGGGAATAGTCTCTCTATTAGGTTTTCCAGATCAACTTGAGGTTGCGGAGGGGTTTGCGCATATAGTTTTTGAACCAAAAAGGTAAAAAAGAAAATAAATATAAATTTCAATTTTCTTAATTCCATTTATATCCAAAACTAACTTGATGTGTGTTTCCAAGTGCATTGTTTTGACCTAAGCCATAATCTATATGGAATTTTCCGGGGTTGAGACCAATCCCAAAATTGACTTTTGAAGGATCGCTATTGATCCCAGTTCTAAGAAATACCCAATCAAGAATTCCATACTCTAAACCTATTTTTACATTTGGTTTGAACAAAATATCTTTTTCAACTTCTACATGAAATTGTAAACTGGTAGTGGGGAAATACGAAATACCCATTGAAATAATTGTGGGAAGCCGATCTTCAGAGTATCTGCTAATTTTAGAGCTATTTAAATTTAAAAAATTTGCCCCCATCTGGATTTTTGGACCTAAATCTGCAACTCCTCCGAGACTCAAAACAAGTGAATTACCTGTTCCGTAATCCTGAATAGAAGTTTGAAACCAATCTGCTTTAAAACCGAAGCTTGCAATTCCTAATTTTTGGGAATAACCCAGTCCAAATATTTGTTGATTGAAAAGATTGCCACCAAATCTGGATAGGTTTAATCCGAATGAACCTAGCTCAGTTTTCAAAGCCATCGCTAGGTCAAAAGTACTTAGCTCTTTAAGTCCATATCTACGGTCGACCCCAACAACAATATGAGAATCTTTAATGCGGTCAAGCGCTCCAATGTTGTTAAAAACAGTCCATGCATCTGGGAGATTTACTTTTAGGTTTCCCATACTTTGACTTCTCGCCCCATGGGCTTGAGTTAATGGGTCTGTTTGAGATTTGGAGCTAAAGCAAATCACAAAAGCGAAGCATAAAAAAGTCAACCGCTTCATATCTAGAAAAACATAAATGAACTATTAATTTAAATAAAATTCATTTATTTAGACATGAGAACTAATATTTTTTTTAATTAAAAAGGTGTTTTGAAATTGAAGAAGAAATTACCTTCTCTCATATTATTTAAAGAATATTCAAATCTTAAGACGGAATCATAAAATCCTATCATATCAATTCCAAGTCCATAACCCACTAAATATTTATTTGCTAATCTAGCATTGGCTGGAATTTCATTTCTATCCTTTACAAATCCATGGTCAAAATTTGCACTTAGATAAAATCTTATAGGAATAGTATTGAATTGATCTAATGGAACAGTGCTGGAGATGTCAAAATCTCGATCAAAAAACTTCCATCTAAAACTGTTTTTATGGACATAAAGCTGCTGTCCTTCAATTACATTCAATTCATATCCACGGATGAAATTTGGACTATAGCCAATCCCTCGGACTAGTGTATAGGGTTGGTCTTCACTCAAAAACCAGTTTGCTGTTAATCCTGTATTGAAATGGAATTTATCACTTAGTTTAAAATACTTATTTGCAGTCAAGTTTACCTCTACTTCATCTAACTCGTCTGTATAAAATATTCCATATTTAGTAGCTGATAATACCAATAATTCACCATCGGTGGCATAAGCGACATTATCCCTCCTGTCATGGCGAAAAGAATATGTCATATAAAGATATCTCAGGGTATTTGATCCATGTTGAAAATAATTCGGGTTTTCATCTAAAATTAGCGGGCTTACCCAAGTATGATTAAACCCTAGCGTCACAAAATGGAAATTGTAAAAGCTTCGCCTATAAGTATATCTTAGGGCTGCTGCAACATTTTTTCTTAGAATATCCTCTTCGGGAGAGGTGTAAAATACCTGTCTATTTTCTTCAGAGCGAACTGCAAGTGTTTTATTATTGAAAAACGTGAATTGTGCAGCTAGTCCATGTTTTTGCTTTTTGTCTATGTATGGCTTGCTATATTGAATGTCAAGTGCTTTTGTGAATCCAAGCTGTCCCGAAAACCTCAGTTTTTCATTTCTGCCTGCTACATTACTGTGGCTCAGGCGAAGTCCATAATTGACTCTTGAAAAGTCTCGACCTTGATTTGTCCACCATTCTGCAAAATTTCTATCTGCTAGCTTGAAAATTAGAGACGGCAGGATATACCATCGCTCTTTGACAGTAATTACAACTTCTACTTCATCTTCACCAGTGATAAGAGGTGTGATTTCTACTTCAGTAAATAAGCGAAGATTGTAGATTTTTTTTTGGTCGGCCTGAATTATTTCTATGAAAGTCTCCCAATCGTAGTAAAAATCAGTAGTAAAGTCAAGTTCGCGTAAAATGATGCTCTTCTTTGTTTTTTCGTTTCCGATTATAAAAATATTATTCACCTTCACTTTTTCAGGCGTGCTCGTGTTTGCAGGACTGAAAGAAGTGTCTATTTGTCCATAGGATTTCGTTAACCCAATGCCAAAGCTGACGGTTAAAGTAAATATTAGGATGGAAAGTATATTTTTGATTTTAATAGACAAGAGGGAATTCTGATTGAGTAATTTTGGTTAGATTGAGTAATTCAACAGAGCTTTAGATGACACTTAGAATTCTAATTCGAAAGATAGCCATATTTCCCGTTTTGGTGTATCAATACACTATTTCTCCTCTTTTTCCAGCAAGCTGTCGCTACACTCCCACCTGTAGTCAATATACCAAAGAAGCTATTTTGAAACACGGTGTTTTTAAAGGGGGATGGCTTGGTATTAAGAGAATTTTGAGTTGTAATCCATGGGGTGGTCATGGTCATGATCCAGTTCCCTGAATTTCTGGTTTCAATCCATTTTTTAAAGCACGTATCACTAGAATTATTCCTGCAATGACTAATGGGATACTTAATATTTGCCCCATATTTAAAGCCATAGTTTCTTCAAAGTCTACCTGAACAACTTTAAAATATTCCCAAACAAACCGCATTCCGAAAACTGAAATCAAAAACAGACCCAATAAAATACCTTCAGGTAGTCTTGATTTGTATTTGTTCCAGATCCCCAAAAGAATCAAGAAAATGATGAAATAGGAAACAGATTCGTATATCTGGGTAGGGTGTTTGGTTCTTCCAAAAGTTTTTACAGTTGCTAAATAATAGTCGCCTTTATCGGTAATAGTTAAATCTAAAGGTGGTTCTACTGGTTCTGCTAAATATTCTTTTGAGGAACTGAACTGTGTCAAAGCATATTTAATATCTCGTCTCAAGGTAGATTCTAAATCAGCTAATGAATAACCTCCTTTGGCTATTTCTATATCAAAATTAACGGGCACAATTCCGTTGTTTAATAGTTCAGATGCTCGGTCTTCTGGTTTGTAGGCATTTATTGACTCAATAGGAACTCTTAAAGTCTGTAAGATTTCATCGGTATCCAAAGCATATACAAACCCGTAATCAGTACCTGTATCTTTTCCACCTATTTCTGAATTCATCAAATTCCCAAATCGGATGAGCGCACCAGTCATAGCTGTCACGATTACGATTCTATCAACAACCCATAAGTAACTTTGTCCTGGTGTTCTTTTTGAGTAAAGCCATAAAGCAAAAAGAATAGCTATTGCAGCACCATGGCTGGCCAATCCGCCTTCCCAAACTTTCAGAATTTCGATCGGGTTACTAAGGTATTTTTCAGGTTCATAAAAGAGAACATGTCCAAGCCTCGCCCCAATAATGGTCGCTAATACCATATAAATGGTAAGTTTATCAACCAACATTTCATTATGGCCTTCCTTTTTGAAGAAATAAACCATGAATTGTTGAGAAATTATAAATCCCAAGGCAAATAATAAGCTGTACCATCTAAGTCGTTCAAACCCAGCAAAAACAGCAGGATTCGGATCCCATACGATATAATTCAGCATTGATTCAATCATATTACAGTTGATCTAATTGTTCAAGTTCTTCTCTATATCCTCCAGACAAAATCGGGAATCTATACCATGTTTTTGGGTCTACATTAAATTCATCCAAATGAAAAGAAGGGGCAAGACGCTCTCTTTTCCATTGATTTCTGGACCAAAGACTGAAGAATTTTTTAATGTATTCTTTCAGAATTGAAGATTCAATATCCAATTCATCAAGTAAAATCAAATAAGTGTCAATTGGTGACCTTCGATCTCGTATTGCTAATTTTTCAATTTCTACAATCACTGAATAAGGCATTAAGTCTTTTTCATCAGTTTGAGTTCTTTCTAAAGGTCTCAATTCTGCACTTGGTTGTAATGAATTTACTAGCCGTAGGCCTGGTTGATTCAAATTTTCCTGAGCCCAAGATAGCCATTGCAAAATGAAATACTTATCAACTGCAGCAATAGGAGAGATGCTTCCGCTGGTATCTCCATCCATGGTAGTATAACCTACGTCCCCTTCGCTTCGATTTGAGGTAGAAAGTAATAATGAATTATTAATATTAGCTAGCATCCAGATAATGGGTGATCTGCTTCTTGCCTGAATGTTTTGAAGGGTTATATCATCTTTTTCCCAGGTAAGCTTTCTACCGATTGCTTTTTCAATTTTTTCAGAATAAGACTTAATTTCCTCATCAATTTTCCAATGATAAAATTTAGCACCAATACTTAAAGCGAGCGATTGGGCACTTTTGAAAGTATCATCTGAAGAATTCTCAGTTCCTTGGTATGCAGTAGTTAGTAACTCTCCTACTAAGAATTTTTCAACATTATCGATTTCCGTTGAAGGAAGTTGAATATTCAGTTTTCTACAAAAAAGAAGAATTCCTAGTTCTTGAATTCCTCTTTTCACCATTTCCGAAACTAAAATTGCTATGGTGGATGAATCGGCTCCTCCACTCAACGAGAGAACAAATCCACGACTTTTACTTTTTCGCAAATAATCAAACAAACCTAATGAGGAAGCTTGAACAAACTCTTCTTCCTTAGGCTGAATATCTGCGACATTTTGAATTTTATCTTCCAGATAAAAACTATTCACCTGAAAATCCTGAAAGGAAAGTAACTGATTTCTAGATATGATTTTACCGGATTTCCCAAGCATTATTTCCCCATCAAAAATCATTCTACCAGATTCATTTCCCAGTAAATTTGCATAGCAATAAAAGCAGTCAAATTGCTTACTGCTGAAGGATATTAACTCTATTCGCTCTTTTGTTTTTCCCATTGCAAAATGACTTGCACTAGGATTGAAAATCAAATCAACTTTCCTTTCACATAATCTATATCCAGGTCGAATAGATCCTCTCCAAGCATCTTCACAAATCTCGAATCCGTAATGGACGTCTTTATGATAAAAAGTAAGATCGCCTAATGGGTAATTTTTACCTTCGAACTCAATTTGGATGATTTCATTTGCTTTCCAAGGAGTAAACCATCTGAATTCATAATGAACTCCGTCAATAGCCATGTATTGCTTCGCAACAAAGCCCTTGAGTTTGGCATTCTCTATTAAGGCTACTGTGTTATATACTTTATCCTGAATCCTCAGGGGTAAACCCACAGCAACGGTAATTCCTTCGCATTCAGGAATTAATTTAGAAAGTTGATGCAGTGCCTTTTGCGGAAACCAGTAACTTAAAAATAAATCTTCGCTGCCATAGCCTGTGATTGCTAGCTCGGGAAAACAAAGGATTTCTGCTTTTTCTGATTTTGCCTCTTTGATTGCACGAATGATTCTATCAAGATTTCCACTCCAATCTAAGGGGGTTTGGTTGACTGTAGCGGCTGCAATTTTTATTGGAGATTTCATTGAATTGAAATGAACGTAAAAGTACGCCTCTAGTTAGTAATATTCAGTTGGTCACAGGCATTTTTAGATGCTTCTTGTTCTGCTTTCTTCTTGGTACTGCCTTTCCCTTGTGAAGCTTCTTCGCCATCTATTTCCAATGCCACAATAAATTCTTTGAATCTTTGATTGCCATGTACATGCAGAACTTTGTATTCAATTGATTTATTTTCCTTTTGGGACCATTCAATAATTTTGCTCTTATAATTAGTGACAGTGGCGATCATTCCTTCTAGATCAAAATGGAGTAAAATCCTTTTGAGAATAAAATTCTTGGTGAAATTATAACCTTTGTCCAAATAAATTGCCCCTAAAAAAGCTTCAAGAATATCTCCGTACAAAGATTTATTGCCAATAAACGAACGATCTCCAATTTCTAGATTCAGTACTTTTTTTAACCCAATTTTTATCCCGGTAGAATTGAGAGATTCTCGATTTACCAATTTAGAACGAGTTTCTGTTAAGAACCCCTCATCTCGATAAGGATATTTCTTAAACAGATATTCTGCCACAACAGCACCCAAAATTGCATCCCCTAAATATTCTAGTCTTTCATTCGAAATTTTGAAACCTTTTTGAGTTTCTTCTGCTAAACTGGAAGGGGTTAGGGCTAATTTGTATAGTGTAATGTTAAAAGGCCTGCTACCCATCATCATCTTAATGTTGGCAGCAAGCCTTTTATCTTTTTTGTTAAAGAAGAGAGTATTGATTCCGAGTCTTTGAAAAATTTTCAAGTTCGGTTTAATTATATTTTTTGAATATGACGGAACAATTATGACCACCAAATCCAAACGTGTTGCTTAATGCGTAGTTTAATTCTCTCTTTTGGGCTTTATTGAAAGTCAAATTCAATTTAGGATCAAAATTTTCATCATCCGTGAAATGATTGATAGTAGGAGGGACCAGTCCGTTTCTTATAGCAAGAATACATGCGATAGCTTCAACAGCTCCAGCCGCTCCAAGCAAATGACCTGTCATTGATTTCGTACTACTTATATTTAGATTATAAGCGTGATCTCCAAAAACTTTCCCAATAGCTTTTGTTTCTCCCACATCACCAAGTGGTGTGGAAGTACCGTGTACATTGATATAATCAATGGCTTCTGGTTTTAAACCTGCATCTTCAAGTGCCAAATTCATAACTGTACTTGCCCCCAATCCTTCCGGGTGAGGAGCAGTAATATGATAAGCATCTGCAGACATCCCTCCACCAACAAGTTCTGCATAAATTTTAGCACCTCTTGCTTTGGCATGCTCATATTCTTCCAGAATTAATGCACCAGCTCCTTCGCCAAGGACAAAACCATCTCTGTCTTTGTCAAACGGACGCGAAGCTGTTTCAGGAGATTCATTTCTTTGGGATAATGCTTTCATTGCATTGAAACCACCTATTCCTGCCTCAGTAACTGCAGCTTCAGAACCTCCGCTGATAAAGATATCAGCTT
>NZ_JAHEBC010000067.1 GCF_024642405.1 Algoriphagus sp.
GGATGATGAGCGACAATTAAATTGGCGCCCAATGACATAGCTTCCTCTACCACATCCTCCGTACAGTCCAGTGAACATAAAACACCTGTGAGGGTGGTGTTTCTGTCGCCTGTGATCAAAGTAGCGTTATCGTAGGACTCCTGATAAAATGGCGGTGCAAATGATTCAAGCCATGAAATCAGTTCTCCAATCTTGTATCCCATAATTTTTCTGTTTATTTGATCAAAAATAGTAAATCTGAGGAATGCGCCCCTACGCTTTTTTGCTTTATCCTTTTGCGGTACTTTATAATTTAATCACCAAGATTAGAAATTGGTTTTTTGAGTTGGGGTGGTTAAAGAAAACTAATTCTCCCATAAAGAGTATTTTGGTGGGGAATTTAAGTGTGGGAGGAACCGGAAAAACGCCTATGGTTGAATATTTAATCGAAAAAGTTAAATCGAGGCAAAAAACCGCAACATTAAGTCGAGGATACGGAAGAAAAACAAAAGGATTTCATCAGGCAAAAAGCGGAGTAAAACCCTCGGAAATTGGAGATGAACCATTTCAGATTTTTGAAAAATATGGGGAAGAAATTTCGGTATTTGTGGGTGAAAAAAGGGTGGAAGCTCTCAATGAAATCGCTTTAAATTTCCCTGAATGTGAGTTGATTATTTTAGATGATGCATTTCAGCATCGTTATGTTCAAGCTGATTCAAGTATTTTATTGACGACTTTTGATCAACCATTCTTTTCTGATTTTTTACTTCCAGTGGGAAGATTGAGAGAAAATAGAAATGGTGCAAAAAGGGCGGATTTGATTGTTGTAACTAAATGTCCTCAAGGAATTTTAGACACTGAAAAGAAAGATCTTATAAAAAAGATAAGAAAATATAACCAATTGGCTCCAATCCTATTCAGTTCATTAGGGTATGGTAAACCTTATCCGATCCATCTTGAAAGTCCTTTTACTCGGAATGTAATTTTATTGAGTGGTATTGCGAATGATAAGCAATTGAGGGAATATGTTTCTGAAAATTTTAATTTGCTAGAAACCTTAAAATATCCAGACCATCATGAATATGTTGCCTCTGATTTTAAAAAAATAAAGCAGCTAGTGGAAAAGAATTCCAGTCAAAACCCAATCATTATTACAACAGAAAAAGATGCCGTAAAAGTTAAATCTTATAGTCTTTCTGGAATTCTAGAAGAAATTCCGATTTTTGTACTGCCGATTCAAGTGGTTTTTTCACAAGAAGATGAGCAATACATGGAAAGTTTTATCGAACAGGTAATTCTTCAAAAGAAATAGATTAGGTGAAAATCAAAGTTTTAGGCTTTCTTATATTTTTGGCATTAGGTCTTTCTCAGGCTTTAATGGCACAGCGACCTATAACCACGAATCCCAATCAGCAGCAGAGAACAAGAGAATTGGTAAATCCTGAGGAAGAGGATGAAATAGAAGGCAGAAGGTCGCTTTTAGATGATAGTACCAAACAAGTATATGGGCCTAAAACCAGTCTTTATTTTTTTGAAAAGGATATCAAGAGAAACAATTTGATTTTATATCCTCAGGATACCTCTCTTACAAATTTTCATAGTTATGATCCAGTAGCGAAAAGTGGCTGGAAGTATCAAGACTTAGGAAATATAGGGAGCGCTGCTCAACCGATTTTTTATCAGATACCGGAATTAATAGGTACTAGGTCTGGCTATTCAGCATATGATATCTATTACCACGCTCCGGAGAATAATAAATATTACGACACCAAATCTCCATTCACAGAGATGTCGGCTTTTTTTGGGGGAGGAAATCGAAATATGCTTGATTTGGCCTTTGCCAGAAATATTAATCCAAGATGGAATGTTGGATTTGAATTTCACACGATTAAATCCAGAAAAACATTAAACCCTGTTGCCCGAGATGATAATATGGTTGAACAGACTGCATATTCCCTTCATACGAATTATCGCTCCCAAAATGGTAAATACTGGTTTCTAGGGAATTTCTCTCGAATGAGGCATAAAGTGAATGAAATCGGGGGGATTATTCCTCCAGAAGTGGATAGTACATCTATTTATTTCACATATGAAGATGCTAAAGTCTGGCTTAAGTATTCTCAGGCAAGAGACCTGAGACAAGATTACCATTTCTACCATGAATATAAGGTTCAAGATGGTTTGCAGATCTACCATATTTTTGATAAAAAGAGTCAAGATTTGACTTTTGAAGCAGACTTGACTACATCAGATTCACTTTTTTATCCAAATACAAGATATAATCATCCAGATACAACTAGGAATTTCAATGAGTTTTCCGAATGGAGAAACGAAGTAGGGTTAAAAGGAACATTTGGAGGCTTTTTTTACAATGCTTTTGCAAAATTCCGGACAGGGAGAATGCAAAATAAATTTTTTGATTCCGATGATAACTTTAATGAAGTTTATGTCGGAGGACAGTTGGTAGGGAAAATTTCTGATAAATGGTCTTTAACTGCCAATGGTGAATATTTACTTCCGGGAGCCTATAAATTACACGGTTTATTTGTTTCCCCTTGGATAGAACTTGAATACACCAAAGCATTATATAAACCTACTTCTGTCCAACAAACCTACATGGGGAATCATTATCAATGGGAAAATGATTTTGAAAATACAGGGGTTGATCAGATAAAAGGAAAACTAATTTTAAACTTTGATAAGGTAAGGCTTAGACCGAGCTTGACTATAAATAGGGTAAATAATTATATCTATTTTGATGAAAATAGAATGGCAACCCAAAATGATGGAGAGGCATTTATGCTAATGCCTGGATTGATTGCAAATATCCAGATAGGCAAGAAATTCAGATGGGATAATGAAATAGTATTTACACAAGTTACAGGGGCAGGAAGTGACGCGTTCCGAATCCCACAATTTTTTGCTAATAGTAAATTTTATTTTGACAGTCCGGCATTCAACGAAAACGTATTCATTCAATTTGGGATTGACGTGAGATACAAATCGGATTATTTGGCTGATGCTTACTTTCCCTCCACTCAACAATTCAATATTCAAAACTCATTTAATATCTATGCATATCCAGTAGCAGATATCTTCTTGGATTTTAGAATAAATAGAACCCGTGTTTTACTTAAATACAATCACTTGAATAGTGGCCTGATGAATCGAGAAGGATATTTTGTCACACCTGATTATACTGGCTATAAATCATTCATAGACCTAGGAATTACCTGGTATTTATTTGACTAATATGGAATGGGAAGAGAGCACCAAGCAAAAAATGCTTCATTTGAAGTTACCTACTGATCCTCGATGGGTAAACATTGCGGAAATGCAGATCGAAGATATTCTAATCGATCATGCCTACTGCGAACAGAAAGCTGCTTCATCGTGTATCAGTTTGATTTTGAGGTTTTTTGATCTTCCTGAATTGGTAGATACCTTAACTCCAATTGTATCTGAAGAATGGGGACATTTCGAAAGGGTAATGGAACAAATCCGAAAAAGAGACTTGAATTTTGGTGAACCAAGGAAAGATGAGTACGTGATGAAACTTCAGGGTTTTGTCAAAAAAGGAGGGAATAGATGGCAGCAATTAACAGAGGTATTATTATTAAATGCTTTGATTGAGGCTCGAAGCTGCGAACGATTCAAATTACTTTCGAAAAATATTCAAGATAAAGAATTGCAGAATTTCTATTATGAATTAATGATCTCTGAAGCAGGACATTATGTGACATTTATTGAGTTGGCCAGAAAATACCAAAACCCTGAAAAAGTAAATGTCAGATGGCAAGAATGGTTGACTTATGAAGCGGAAGTTTTAAAAGAAATTGGAGTTAGAGGAGACAGAATGCATTAAAATTGGAAATACTTATCACAGAAATTCCGACTAAAATCCTGAAAGGAAGAACTATCGAAACAAGTTTTGCAAGACAGGAAACTTCCAAACTTTGGAAAGCTTTTCGGGCTTCGATCACACAATCAAAAAAACTAAATCCAACAAAATTTTATTCAATTCAGAGGTATGGTAGTGAATTGAAGGAAGGGGTTTTAAACTTAGATACGGTTTTTGAAAAATGTGCAGCGATCGATTGTGATTTAGAAAAAATTCCTTCTGATTTTGAAGAAGTAGTTTTAGAAGGAGGAATATATGCTGTTTTTGAACACCAGGGATCTCCTTTAGATTTTCAAAATAGCTTACATAATTTTATTCAAAAGTGGCTTCCCAAATCAGGGTATGAATTAGATGCTAGAAACCATTTTGAGACTTTTGATGATAAATATGATCCCTTTTCTGAAAACTCCGTAGAACTTGTATGGATACCAATTATAAAGACTTGATTAATGTTATTGATAGCAAACACTCATAATTTTTGCTAAGGTTTAGTCAAATCAATGTGAATTGTTTAATATTAAAATTAATTAATCAGGAGATTTAAAAAACCTGTTCCAATTCGGACATCTTATGAATTTGATCGAAAATATTCGCGAAGCTTTAAATTCTGTAAAAGTTAATTTATTAAGAACTGTATTAACCGGGGCAATTATCGCAATTGGTATTTCTTCTTTAGTAGGCATGCTTACCGCGATTGATGGAATTAAGACTCAAATTGCTGAAAGTTTTTCGGGTTTGGGGGCCAACTCCTTTGATGTCAGAAATAAAGGATATTCCGGTGGTAGGGCGATTCAACAAGGAGTTACTGAGAAAACTTATCCTAAAATAACTTATAGAGAAACTCAGTCTTTTAAAGAGGAGTATAGTGCTATTGGAATTTCCACAGTATATACTCGTGTAGCTGGAGCAGCAGAGATTAAAAATGGTTCTAAAAAAACAGATCCAAATTCAAGAATTACCGGAGCTGATGAAAACTATTTGAATATTAAAGCGATGAAAATCGAGAATGGAAGAAATTTCAGTAATCTCGAGGTTCAATACGGAAATAATGTTTGTATAGTAGGGACTGAGATTGTTTCTATATTATTTGAACCGAGCGAAGATCCGATCAATAAGAAAATTACGGTTTTTGGAAGGCCTTATGTTATTATCGGAGTTTTGGAAGAACAAGGAGGGGTAGGTCAGGATCAAGGCGCAGATAGGCAAGTAATAATACCTATTGAAAATGCGAGTAGATTAGATAGGAATGGCAATTTCAATTATAATATTACTGCCCTTAGTTCGGATGGAACTAAAATAGAGTATGATATGGGGCAGGCTACAGGAATTATGCGGAAAATCAGACAGGATCGAGTTACAGATGAAGATTCTTTTGATTTGACTAAAAGCCAATCTGTAGCAGAAAGCCTAGAAGAAGTGGCGGGTTATCTTAGAATGGGAGGTTTTGGAATAGGCTTTATTACATTATTAGGTGCCTCTATCGGACTTATGAATATTATGCTGGTTTCTGTAACAGAGAGAACAAGGGAAATAGGAATTAGAAAAGCTTTAGGAGCGACACCACTTAGAATCAGACAACAATTCCTTTTAGAGGCAATTATGATTTGCGTATTGGGCGGTATTATGGGTGTGATTTTAGGGATTGCTATTGGAAACTTAATATCACTGGTGATAGGTGTTGGAGGATTCCTAATTCCATGGTTATGGATGTTCGTGGCATTTTTGATCTGTATTATTGTGGGACTATTATCAGGATATTTTCCTGCTTTTAAAGCAAGTAAACTAGACCCGATCGAATCCTTAAGATATGAGTGATTTCAATTAGGTATAAGTCTATTTAAGATGCTTCCATTTTTTTTTGGAGGCATCTTTTTTTTGTGCATTACTGTGATTTCAATGTTTTTCTTATGGATTTAATAGAGATCCAATTATTTTTCAACAATGAAAAGAAATGAATTTGATGCAATAGTAATTGGGTCTGGAATAAGTGGAGGATGGGCTGCAAAGGAGCTTTGTGAAAAAGGACTCAAAACCTTGGTTCTAGAAAGAGGAAGGGATGTAAAGCATTTAAAAGATTATCCTACCATGACTTCTGCACCATGGGAAATGCCGCATAGGAATCAAATTCCAAGAGAAGATAAAATCGCCAATCCGGTAGTGAATCGTTGTTATGCATATAAAGAGGATACGGAACATTTTTTTGTAAAGGATTCAGAACACCCTTATTTACAAGAAAAGCCTTTTGATTGGGTGAGAGGGTATCAGGTAGGAGGTAAATCTTTGATCTGGGCAAGACAAACCCAGCGTTGGAGCAAATATGATTTTGAAGGACCGGGAAGAGATGGCTTTGCCGTCGATTGGCCAATTAGGTATGAGGATATAGCCTCTTGGTATAGTCATGTGGAGCGTTTTGTCGGGATCAGTGGTAGTTATGAAGGCTTAGATACCTTGCCAGATGGGGAGTTTTTGAAAGCTTGGGAGATGAATTGTGTGGAAAAGGAAATTCAGAAACGCATTAAAGATGCCTATTCTGACAGAGATGTGATTATTGGTCGATGTGCTCATCTCACAGAACCAAAGGAAGTTCATTTAGCTCAAGGCAGAGGCCAATGTATGGCCCGAAATCAATGTTATCGAGGTTGTCCTTTTGGTGGGTATTTTAGTTCAAATTCGTCTACTTTACCTACCGCTGGAAAAACTGGAAATCTAACCTTGAGACCAGATTCTGTCGTTCATTCATTGATTTACGATGATCAAAAAGGAAAAGTAACAGGGGTCAGGATCGTGGATAGATTGACAAAGGAAAGTTCAGAATATTACGCAAAGGTTATTTTTGTAAATGCTTCTGCTTTGAATTCAAACCTGATTTTACTGAATAGTATTTCCAATCGCTTTCCTAATGGGTTGGGAAATGATTCAGGAGTTTTAGGGAAATATATTGCTTTTCATAACTATAGGGGTTCGATAGGAGCATCCTATGAAGGGTTCGGTGATCAATACTATTTTGGAAGAAGACCTACAGCGGTGATGATGCCCAATTTCCGAAATGTAAAAAAGCAAGAAATGGATTTCTTAAGAGGCTATATGACTTTTTATTCAGCAGGTAGAGCTGGATTTGGCCATGCCGATGCTCCATTTGGACCTGATTTTAAAAAGGAAAATACAAAACCGGGTCCTTGGTCTGTATACATGATGATGCAAGGAGAGACAATCCCAAAGGAAACTAACCAAGTTTCCTTAAGTCCTGATCAGAAGGATGACTGGGATATTCCTCTGTTAAAGGTAAATGTGGATTATGATGCAAATGACGAAATGATCTTGAAGGATTTCCATGATCAAGGAGAGGAGATGCTCACTAAAGCAGGTTGTATGAATATTCGAAAATCTGATAGCAACCAAGCACCTGGCCTTGATATTCATGAGATGGGCGGTATTAGAATGGGGAGGGATCCTGATACTTCTATGCTAAATGGATTTAACCAAATGCATTTAGCACCAAATGTATTTGTAACGGACGGAGCCTGTATGACTTCTACTGGTACGCAAAATCCTTCCATTACTTATATGGCATTGACAGCCAGAGCAGTAGATTATGCGGTTAAAGAAATGCGGAAAGGAAATATTCGATAGTCTCTTTTTAGGGCTTTGAAAAACCTATAATTTTCTATCTTTATGCATCAAATAAGGGGTGCCCTAAATTATACGGGCTGAGATCATACCCATCGGCAAGAAATTGCTGAACACCTGATCCGGGTAGTGCCGGCGTAGGGATTAGATTACTTGTTCTCCCTTTTTTGAATAATTGTTATTCATTATTCAAATGGAAAATTTTACGGATTTTAATCTGCTTTTTGAGCAGGTTCAAGCCACAAGTTTGCTTGAATGGTTAGCGGTCAGTTTTGGAGTGACTGAAGTATTACTTGCTAAAAAAAATAATATTTTGCTGTACCCCGCAGGAATTATTGGGATTGTCTGCTCCTCTTTTCTTCTTATTGAAGCAAAACTATATGCGGAAACACTTCTGCATGGGTATTATTTAGTGATGAGTATTTATGGATGGATCCTATGGAAAGATAATTCAAAATCCGGAGCAAGGCAGATTTCGAGGAGTACGGCAACAGATCAAAAAATCACTTGGGCAATAGCCATGGGGGGTTGGGTCTTGTTATATTTTGCTTTAGAAAATTTCACTGATTCGGATGTGCCTCTAGTCGATGCATTTGTTTCTTCAACCGCATGGGCTGGGATGTGGCTATTGGCCAAAAGGAAACTAGAAAATTGGATTTGGCTAAATGTATCTAATCTCATTGCAATTCCATTACTCTTTCAGAAGCAACTAATATTAATTTCATTATTAACCATTTTTCTTTTTGTGGTGGCTATTTTTGGTTATTTGGATTGGAAAAAAGAACTAGAAAAAAGTAATGCAGTCTATAGAGCCCTTTAATCATGAATTAGCTACAAAGGCTGAGAAGCTGGGTAAATTACCTAAGGAATGGCTAGAAGTTATTTACCAAGAAAAATGGTTCCAACTGTTCGTTCCAAAAAGCTTGAATGGATTAGGAATGGACTTTTTGGAAGCTCTAAAAGTGGAGGAAAAACTAGCCAGGCTTGATGGGAGTTTAGGTTGGACTGTGACACTTTGTGCAGGTGCCGCTTGGTTTACAGGCTTTTTAAATGAATCACTCTGCAATGAAGTTTTTCCCAAGAAAGACCTTTGTTTTGCTGGAAGCGGATATGTGGGTGGGAAGGCTCAAAAAATAGGAAACGAGTATTTAATTCAAGGTAGTTGGACTTACGCATCGGGGGCATTGCATGCCACTCACTTCACGGCCAATTGTGAATTAATTGAGAATGGGAACCCTTTGCTGGATGATCAGGGAAATCCAATTATTAAGGCATTTATTCTTAAAAAAGAGGAGGTAGAGATTCTTGATGGCTGGAATTACATGGGAATGATTGCGACGGGTAGTCATGCATTTAAAGCTGATAAAATCAGTGTTCCACTTAATCGGTGTTTTGAAATAAAACCTAAAATGGCAACGCTAGAGGACCCAATTTTTCAAGTTCCATTTTTACAATTTGCAGAAGCAACTTTGGCCGTTAATATTTTAGGAATAGCTTCACATTTAATAGACTTAGTTGAGGAGTCTTTTTGGATGAGACATGATTATCGATCTTATGATAAAAAACATCTGGCCTACTTTGAAAGTATTTTATCTAATAAAAGGAAAAAACTCAAAAAGCAAAAAAAGAAGTTTTATGATCAAGTAGAAGTGTTTTGGGAGAGTTTAGAAAAGGATAGAAAATCATCCGAACAACATCTTTCGGATGTGAGCAAGTACAGCAGAAAACTTACTGGAACTTGTAGAAAGGCAACTTCTGAATTATTTCCTTTTTCTGGGCTTCATGGAGCTAAAACCCAAACTGAACTAAATAGAGTATGGAGAGATTTTAATACGGTAAGTCAACATTCCTTATTGATATTTCCTTTTTAAAGAAGCTCTGATTTATTCAAACTGCTTAAAGACCATCATTGTCCTGTTTGGGATATAAGCTAATATGCATTGATTTTTATCAGTAAAATATTTGACTTTAAGATCAAGCCTTTCAAATCCACCAAATTCTTTTTGATCAGAATCAAGGATAATCTTGTAGGTTCCATGTTTTGGAACATAGATTGGAAATCCAAAAAAGGACTCTGTGGGATGGAATGAAAAAACAAAAATTAATCCCGCACGCTCATAGGCCAATATTTTCTTGTCGGGGTCCAAATGAAGTTGAACAGCAGGTTTGGAAGCTAAAATTTCAAATTCATTGGCTAGCTTGATCATTTCATTATCCCAAGCGTTTAATTGTGCATATCTTAATAAAGGATCTGCAATTAAAGACCATTGACGTCGTGCATGCTGGTAGCTCCAATCGTTTCCTTCCCTTGGAAAATCAATCCATTCGGGATGACCAAATTCGTTACCGATGAAATTTAAATATCCTTCTCCTCCCAAACTCATAGTGATAATCCGGATCAATTTATGAAGTGCAATTCCACGATCCACGATAAGATTTTGCGCCAGCACAGTCATAGAAAAATACATCTCTTTATCCATTAGCCTGAAAGCCATTGTTTTGTCTCCAACTAAAGCCTGATCATGACTTTCTGCATAGCAGATCGACCTTTCTTTGATTGGTCTATTAGAAAGCTGATGCCAAAGCTCAAACATATCCCACTCTTCATCTTTTTTGTGTTTGAGTGTTTTAATCCAATAATCGGGAACTCCCATTGCCATTCGGAAGTCAAAACCTATTCCACCATCTTCTATTTTTCTTGCCAAACCTGGCATACCGCTAACATCTTCTGCGATTGAAATACTTGTGGGTTTGAAATCATGGATCAGTTTATTGGCAAGTTGGAGATAAACGATAGCATCTTCATCTACTTGCTTATCAAAGTAAAGATCTACCTTATCGAAATCCATAAATAAACCATGGTGCTTATACATAATGGAAGTAACACCATCAAATCTAAATCCATCAAAATGGAACTCCTCTAACCAATAGCGAATATTGCTGAGTAAAAACTGCTTTACTTCCCATTTCGAATAATCAAAAACTTTGGAATCCCAACCTTCATGATAGCCCCTCGCGCCTGGATGAAAATACTGATGGTCACTTCCGTCAAATTCATTAAGCCCTTCATTTGTATTTTTAATTGCATGGGAATGAACTATATCCATTACGACAGCTATCTCCATTTCATGTGCTTTGTTAACCAATGATTTTAGCTCTTCGGGGGTACCAAACCTCGAAGTTGGGGCAAAGAAATTTGAAATATGATAGCCAAAAGAGCCATAATATGGATGTTCCATAACAGCCATCAATTGGATCGTATTATATCCTGCAGCTTTTATTTTAGGCAAAGTAATTTCTTCAAACTCTTTGTATGTTCCGACGCCAAGTTTTTCCTGAGCCATTCCTACATGGCATTCATAAATTAAAGGCTGGTGAAGGCTTTCTTTTGAGGAATAGGATTGATCTGACCATTGAAAACTTTCCCCAAACCAAAGTTGACCGGCAAAATCATGATTTTTTTCATCCTGAATCGCTCTTCTTATATAAGCAGGAATTCTATCAAGTGCACCATTTGCCCCAATTACATGCACTTTAACTTTACTGCCATGGGTAAATTTATCTTTGTATTTATCGTAGGGTAGAAAAATCTCCCAATCACCTCTGGGGCTTTTTTTCATCGGGTGAGATTTTCTATCCCAGTTGTTAAAATCCCCGAAAAAAAATAATTCTTCTGCTGCAGGAGCCCACTCACGGTAGACCCAACCATTTCTCCAAGATTCAAAATGAATACCAAAGAATTCATGAATTGTAGCAAATTCTAAAATGCTCCCACTGAAATTTTCAATTTCTTTTAAGGCAGATTGATAATTTTCAAATCGATGTCTTATTACCTCTGCATATTCAGAAAGCCAAGGTTCTTCTCGCACCAAAGCGAATTCAGTTGAATCTTTCACGTGATGAATTTTAAGCTAATTTGAATTTAGAAAAATGTAAGAGAAAATAAGCATCACTTTTAAGTTTCCAATCCTAAATCTTTTGAGTAAAAAAATAAAAGCGTCTTGAAAAGACTTTCAAGACGCTTTTAATCGTTAAGATTTTAATTTCAGAAATTTATATTAAATCTGTTTTTCTTGGGTTTGGACCATATTTATTAATGGCATTTTCTCCCTGTTTTGCAGCAAGCCAAATAAATCCAATAAAATTTATTGGCGGTGGTATCAAAAGATATAAGGCATACTTCCAATCAAGACCGATGTCATGGAGTCTTTTGATGGCTTGGATTATCAATACAGAAATTGAACTTATAAGTACAATACCAGCCCCATAAAAAACCATCCAAGATTCAGTTTGGAAACTATCCCATAACATCAATAAGCAAAGTATATTGATGAAATAAAAAATAATGAACATCACTAAATACTTTCTTCTAGTAATTCTTCCTTCTGGTTTAAATAATGAATTCATACTTATAAAACAGTGTAAAGCATGAATTGTTTAAAACCATAGGTGTAAAACTAAAAAAGGTTTAGTGTTTTTCGTACACGAATTCAGGCTCTATTACCTCCACGTTCCCCTTATCATTTATTTGATCCAAAGTGACCCGCCTTACTTCATTAACTAAGATTGGGTCATATTTTGCAGCAACGCGAATGTAATTTTCAGTAAAACCGTGGATTTTTCCATCTTCCACATCTTCCTCAAATAACACTGAAAAAGTTTTTCCAAGATTCTCTTCATAGAATTTTCTCCGCTTCTTATCAGAAAGGATTCTTAGCATTTTCGAACGCTCATTTCGCTTTTTCTTAGGAACCACCCCACCCATTTCGATAGCTCTGGTGTTGGCTCTCTCAGAATAGGTAAAAACATGTAAATATGAAATATCAAGTTCATTTATGAAATTATATGTTTCTAAAAAAAGCTCATCGGTTTCCCCTGGAAAACCAACGATTATATCTACGCCAATGCAGGCATGAGGCATCAAAGTTTTTATTTTAGAAACCCGGTCTTCATATAATTCCCGGAGATATCTTCTTCCCATTTTTCTAAGGATGGTATTTGAACCTGACTGCAGTGGAACATGAAAATGAGGAACAAACCTTTTTGACTTTGCCGCAAAGCTGATTATTTCATTGGTCAAAAGATTGGGCTCAATAGACGAAATTCTAAATCTGTTTATTCCTTCGACCTCATCTAATGCAAATACTAAGTCAGCAAATCTCTCGTTTCTTTTTCCTTCTACAATGCCAAAGTCTCCAATATTTACTCCTGTGAGTACAATTTCTTTAACTCCTGAGGCAGCTATTTCTTCCGCAGACTTTACAACACTCTCTATTGTATTACTTCTACTTTTTCCTCTCGCCAATGGGATTGTACAAAAAGCGCATCCATAATTACACCCATCCTGAACTTTTAAGAAAGTCCTGGTTCGATCATTTATTGAATATGCATTATTATAAATAGTGGCCTCTTGAATTTCCGAAGCCAAAACCTTTGTTTCCTGAGCTTTAGCGAAATCGTCTAGAAGTTCTATTAGACGAAATTTTTCAGCAGCTCCGAGAACTGCATCTACTCCATCAATTTCAGAAATTTCCTTCGGCTTTAATTGGGCGTAACAACCAATAATCGTTACGTAAGAATTTGGAGAAATCTTTTTTGCTTCCTTAACAATTTTTTTACACTTTTTATCAGCATTCTCCGTAACGGAACAGGTATTTATGATAAAAATGTCAGGGTTTTCCTGGAAATCTACCTTTAAAAAACCCTTTTCTTCAAACTGTCTACTAATTGTAGAAGTTTCCGAGAAGTTAAGCTTACAACCAAGTGTATAAAACGCTACCTTTTTCACAATTATTCTCCTTCTTTAGAAAGATGCAAAGGTAATTATTCTCTTGATGTTTTCAATTCTATAATTTCTGAGCTAAAAATCACTTTATTGACGGAAATGGTGTCAAAAAGACCATGATTTTTTAAAAAAAATGTAAATTTTTCAAAAAATGAGCTCAAAAATTGACCATTTTCATTTTCGAGTCAGTATTTTTCTATTTTTGTATGTATAATTTTAAACCACAAATTGTAGATATGGCAACACTCAGACAACAAGCCTTGTCAATGGTGCAGGCTAGACAGCGAGTAGCTGTGAAAGCACCATCCACCAAAATTTCTAATTATTTTGGCGATAACGTGTTTGGAACAGCACAAATGAAGGTTTCTTTAGCTCCAACTGTTTTCAAAAAAGTAATGGAAGCAATTGACAAAGGAACAAAGATTGATGTTTCAACTGCAGAAGAAATTGCATCCGCAGTGAAAACCTGGGCTCTTGCTAAAGGTGTTACTCATTATACTCACTGGTTTCAACCACTAACAGGTTCAACCGCAGAAAAGCATGATTCATTTTTTGATGCCTTAGGTGGACTTGAAAAATTTAAAGGAAGTGCATTAGTTCAGCAAGAACCTGATGCTTCATCTTTTCCAAACGGTGGTATCAGATCTACATTCGAAGCCAGAGGCTATACAGCTTGGGATCCATCTTCTCCAATTTTCATCTTTGAAAATACGCTTTGTATCCCAACTATTTTTGTGTCTTACACGGGAGAGGCGCTGGATTACAAAACTCCTTTATTAAAGTCCATGGAGGCAATCAATGAGGCAGCTATTCAGGTGTGTCAATTATTTGATAGAAATGTAAAAAAGGTATTTCCTTCATTGGGTGTTGAGCAAGAATATTTTGTGATTGACAAAGCACTTTTTGCGGCAAGACCTGATTTGGTAATGGCGGGCAGAACTGTTTTTGGACATAGTCCGGCAAGAGGTCAGCAATTAGATGATCATTATTTTGGTTCAATTCCTACACGAGTTAAAGATTTCATGGTTGACTTTGAAATTGAATCTCATAAATTGGGTATTCCAGTAATGACAAGACATAATGAGGTAGCTCCAGGTCAATTTGAAGTGGCTCCATTATTTGAAGAAATCAATAAGGCAACAGATCACAACCAATTGCTAATGGATGTGATGGAAAAAGTTGCAGAGAGACATGATTTGAAAGTTCTTCTCCATGAAAAGCCATTTGCAGGTGTTAATGGTAGCGGGAAACATAATAACTGGTCTTTAATTACTGATACAGGAGTTAATCTTTTTCAACCAAGTAATTCTGCGAGAGAGAATCTTCAGTTCTTGACCTTCTTAGTCGCTACAATAAAGGCTGTCTATGATTATTCTGACCTATTAAGAGCTAGTATTGCGTCTGCAGGAAATGATCACAGATTAGGAGCTAATGAAGCCCCTCCTGCTATAATCTCTGTTTTCTTAGGAGCAACTCTTACTGAAGTTTTAGACGAACTTGAGAAAAATGGAAACATCAAGATTGAAAAAGGTGATAACATGTATATGAAGTTGGGGATTTCTAAAATTCCTGAAATCATACTTGATAATACCGATAGAAACAGAACTTCGCCATTTGCTTTCACCGGAAACAAATTTGAATTCCGTGCTGTAGGTTCTCAGGCAAACGTTGCTGGCCCAATGACTGCCTTAAATGTGATCGTTGCCGATGTCTTGAAGACAATGATCAAAGACATTGATAAAGAAATGGCAGCTGGAAAGGAAAAGAAAATTGCCATTGTTAATGTATTGAGAAAATACATCAAGGATAGTAAAAAAGTTAGGTTTGAAGGAGATGGATATTCCGAGGCTTGGGCAAATGAAGCAGAAAAGAGAGGATTATCTAATTTGAAATCTACTCCAATTGCTCTTGATATTTACGCGAAAAAAGAGACTAACGAACTGTTTGAAAGACATAATGTGATGAACAAGATTGAGTTGCATGCTCGTCATGAAATCATGTTAGAGAATTTTATTAAGAAAGTTCAGATTGAAGGTCGTGTTATGGGTGATTTGGCTTTAAATCACATTATTCCAACTGCAATTCTATATCAGAATAAAATGATTGAGAATGCAAATGGATTGAAGGGTCTTGGTCTAGATCATACTGCTGCAGTTGAGACTATTAAAGAAGTTTCTAAACACATAGAATCTTTGAAGTCCAATATTACAGCAATGATTGAGGCTAGAAAGAAACTTAATAAGGAGGAGGATATCGTGAAAATGGCTAAAGGATATCAAACTGAGGTGAAGGAAGCTTATTTTGATAAAATTAGATATTCTGTTGATAAACTGGAGTTGTTGGTTGATGATGAATCTTGGCCATTAGTGAAGTATAGAGAAATGCTGTTTTTGAGATAGTTAACCTCAAAATCTATTTATTTAAAACCTCTCATTTTTTGAGAGGTTTTTTTTTGCTCTAAGAATAAAATTTATTAACTGTTATCAAATTAGAATTAAATTTTATTTATGGTAGGTATCAATAAACAAAATATTGTATAGGAGCTCAGCTAGATGTTTAAAATAAATTTAATTTTGAATAACTTTTTTAAAAAATTTATTTATTTAACCTGCTTATAGTAAAAAATATTATAAAATTGTTTTGAATAGATTATGAAATTTTTAGATTTACCGAATAGACTTGTGGCTACTGCAGTTTTTTATTTGTAAATGACACAGTTTCAGGCTTTTCGATAATTAATTTTTCTTAGATCCAAAAAATATTATTGTTGAAAGTCTAACACCAGTCAATCTATAACTCATTTAATTTCTAATCATTAATTACTTGCT
>NZ_JAHEBC010000330.1 GCF_024642405.1 Algoriphagus sp.
AAGAACCTCCCGAATGACAACAATCCCTGTAAACCGGAACTTCTAAAATTACTTTTTCAGAAGCTAAGTCTACTATATTATCTTTAAAAACAAATCTTGATAACCTATTAAGAGAAGTATTTGGTGGAGCATAATAAAGATAAATCCAATGATTCATCTCAAATTCTGGATCTTTTGCCAAACCCATCAATCCATCTTCTCTTTCTGGATAAACCTCCAAAAAACCGACTTCAATTAGATTGCCAGTTTCATTTTGATATAGTCTGATCTTACCGGCTCTTTCAATGATTAAAACATCTTTATTATCAAGAACCTCAATCTCCATTGGTTCATTTAGCTTTTCTACCAGGGTAACTTTTGTAAATCTGCTTTCGTCCGGTTTGATTTCAGCAAAAGGATCTGAATTTTGTTTGGTACAACTACTTAGGAAAAGTCCTATAATAGATGAAACCAAAAGCAATTTTCTCATAAAAATTAACTATTTAATTTATCAGGCTTAAAGGTAAATAATTAAGGTTTTTCCAAAATTACCGACCATGGATTTACAGAATTATTAAAACTAGGCAATGATCAGTCGGTATTTCCTTTATAAATCACATCCAAATTGAATTCCATTGCGTATTTGGAACGAAAAGAAGAAATTTCGTCTTAATAAGCTGAAGTTGAAACACAATGTCTTGATTTATGGTTTTAACTTCAAAGGATAAAAATTCATCCTATTCAAATAATCTTGAATCATCAATGAAATATTTAACTAAAATGTCTTCAAAATTTCTAGTTGCAGGAATTGCACTTTTGCTGACAGCCTGCGGAAACTCTCCGGCAGAAAGTAAACAGAATACTAGTACGGATAGTGAAAAAATATCCTCCTACAAAGGAGATACAGAACTCGCAACATTTGCAGGTGGATGCTTTTGGTGTGTAGAAGCACCATTTGAAGGAATCGATGGAGTGATCGCTGTCACATCTGGTTATGCAGGAGGAAAAGAGAAAAATCCAACTTATGGAGAAGTAAGCAGTGGAAAGACCTCTCATCGAGAATCAGTACAGATTGCTTTTGACCCTGAGGTAATAAGCTATTCAGAGTTGGTTGATATCTTTTGGCAAACCTTTGACCCTACAGATGTAGGGGGATCATTTTATGATAGAGGCTCACAATATGAATCTGCAATTTTCTATCATGATGCAGAGCAAAAGAAAGTTGCAGAGGAATCAAAAAAACTTCTAGGAGCATCAGGAAAATTTGATAAACCCATAGCAACTCCTATTATCAAATACACAAATTTCTATGCGGCAGAGGATTATCACCAAGACTATTACAAAAAGAATCCAAAAGAATATTACGCTTATAGAAATGGTAGCGGAAGAGATGCATTCATTAAAGCCCATTGGCCTGAACTAACCGAAAAGAAATATCCTGCACCATCAAAAACCGAATTAAAGAGCAAATTGACTGATTTACAATATGAAGTGACAATGGAAGATGCCACAGAATATGCCTTCCAGAATGAATATAATGGAAATAAGGAAGCTGGAATTTATGTAGATATAGTAACCGGTGCCCCTCTTTTCAGTTCAAAAGACAAATATGAGTCAGGATCAGGATGGCCTAGCTTTACAAAGCCAATTGATGCAAGAATTATAGAAAAACCTGTGGATAGATCAGCAGGAATGGTAAGAGTTGAAGTAAGAAGTAAGTTAGGAGATAGCCACATAGGTCACGTTTTTTATGATGGCCCCAATCCAACAAATCTGCGTTATTGTATGAATTCAGCTGCGATGAAATTCATTCCAAAATCTGAAATGGAAGCTGCTGGTTACGGTGATTATCTTTGGTTGGTTGATTAATTCATTTTATAAAAAATTAGATAGGCTCGGTAAACCCGGGCCTTTTTTTTACAAGATTTTTCTAAAAGTGAGATTAATTCTAGTAGAATTCACTTTTTTGGTTTTGGGTAACTGATGTTCCCAATATTGCTGACTCTCCTCTCCCATCATAAGTAAACTTCCATGCTCTAAAGGTATTTTGATTTTGTTTGATTTTTCTTTGTAAAGCCTCATTTGAAATTCCCTGACTGCTCCAAAACTTACAGAAGCAATGGTAGGTTTTTTACCAAGACTTATTTCATTATCCCGATGCCAGCCCATCGAGTCTTGCCCATCTCTATATTGATTTAGAAGTACATGTGTAAAACCAGAATTTGTTAGACTTTCTACTTTTTCTTTGATTTCCAATAAAAAATCTGTCCACAGAATTGGAATCATTTGAATTCCCGAATATTGATAAATTTTACCTTGATCTCCGTAGAGAGCAGTCAATCTAGGTTGCATGACAGCTTTCCCAAAGATTTTGATGGGCTCTTGCTTCCAATCAATTTCATTTAGAAGTAGTTTGAAAAATCTATCAGAGGTCTCTTTAGAAAGAAATTTTCCGTAATATTTTGTCACGCCATCAAACGGCAACAAATTTTTATTGGGATCATTAAATAAATCGGATTGCATTTTTAACTGACTTTTTGGCAATTCATAAAAGATAATTTTCCATTCTCAATTCAAATATATTTAGCCGACTTTCTATATTTAGAAAATCGTTTAAAATTGACTTATGAAAAAGTTCGCTTGGATCCTAGGTATCAGTACATTGGTTATTTTCCTTATCTTTTTTTGGTGGAAATTCTATTTTGTTTTTGGTGAAGGGGTAAAAGCTGGAAGTTTAAATTACTTCGTGAAAAAAGGAGTGATTTTTAAAACCTATGAAGGAAGAGTTGTACAAGAAGGGTTTCAAAGTCCGACGGCTGGAGGCTTGCAAAGCAACGAATTTAGATTTAGTGTTGAAAGCGAAGAAATTGCCTCTCAGTTAGAACGTGCTTCTGGAAAGTTTGTAGAACTTCGATATATAGAATTTAATGGAATGCTACCTTGGAGAGGCACTAGTAATTTTGTCGTTACCGAAGTACTCACAGTAGAAGAATCAGGCAAAACGGACGGATCCGCTTTGCCATTTGATCAATAATTAATGGGTCCAATAATCCACTACTACTACTTTTGAAAGGCTATTTCCAAGAACCTCTCCGAAAGCTTTGTGGTCTGGATGAGGAAGATAAATGTCCCTGTCTTCTTCCGAATGAAAAGTCAAGGTAAATGCATGAGTCAGACCATCATTCAAACCTTCTGGACTATTATTAGTACCCCATTCAAAGCCTTTTATTTGTTCAATTTTGCTTGGTAATGCTTTGAAAGCATCTACTATTTCCTGGACTTTCTCTGGTGATGTAGATTCTGTAAATCCAAACAAAACTACATGACGCAATACTGAATCCGGTTTCATCGGTTCTTCCATTTCTATTTCTTCGATTTTTTCTATGATTTTTTGTTCTTCCTTTTCCTGATTACATGCGGAAAAGAAAGCTAATAAGCCTACTATCAGGATTCCTTTATACATTTTTTTCATGTTGATTAATTTATAAATCTAATCTAGGCAGAATAGACAAATTATACCAAGGCTTTTAGGATTTGTAAATACAAGCCAGTAAATATTGGAGAAAAATAGGGAATAAAGGTATCTTATTTTAACTTAACGAAAAATTAGTAGATCTACGAAATAAAAATTAATGAAAACTTATAAGAACCTAGCATTCGTCTTTTTCGCTCTATCCTCATTCTTTTTTGGCTGTTCATCCGAAAAAGAAGAAAGCTCAAATAATCTTGAAAATCCAAACTATTCTTTGGTAAAGGTCGATTCTTTCCAAGTTAACAATTTTACAAGAGTCAATATCCGAGACTATAGTCCAACTGAAAAAATTTATCTTGGTTATTCTTTAACAGAGGATGACATTTTAGAGATTTCTGAGTCAGGGGAGATACAAAAAAGAACTCATAAGAAAGGAGATGGCCCTGGTAACTATGGATCATGGAACCCAACTGGCCTTGGTTTTGGACCTAATAATCTGAGAATCGTAGAATTACCCTTTCAGGTTATTGCCTATAACTCTGACTACGAAATAGTTAATTCTCACAGAATAATGTCTCCTTTACCAATCCGAGCCAATTCGCCACTTGGATCACCTCCTTTTTATCAAAAAAATGACACTACCATGTTGCTTGTAGGGCCAAGTAACTATATTACCGCCAGTAATTTAATTTATAACCAAGTAGGCAAAGACACACTTCAAAACTTCTATCAGCTAAACCTTTTGACAGGAGATGTGAAATCTGTGGTTCCTTATGAAGAGAATTCCATCTATAAT
>NZ_JAHEBC010000331.1 GCF_024642405.1 Algoriphagus sp.
ATATGGAAAATCCAGATGAAGTTGAAAAGAAACTGACTGCTGGAGAAGAAAAAGCCAAAGCTGTAGCTAAACCCATTTTAGAGAAAGTTAGGGCAAAGCTTGGTTTTATATAAAAAAGAAAAGCTACTTTTTTCAGGTAGCTTTTACTTTTTAACCTTTGAAAGGAAATTTCCAAAAAGCATTAACTATTTAAATTCCTTAAACACCACAGCTGCATTGTGACCTCCAAATCCAAAAGTATTACTTATTGCAACTTTCACTTTTTTCTCTAATGCATGAAGACAAACAATATCAATATCAGAAGGGATATTTGGATCTAGATTTTCAGTGTTGATAGTTGGGGGAATTACTCCTTCGTTTATTGCTTTGACGCTAAAAATAGCCTCTATTGCACCTGCTGCTCCCAATAAATGTCCTGTCATGGATTTGGTAGCGGAAATGTGGAGATTTGTTTTTTCTCCATTACAAAGCTTGGAAATAGCCTTAGTTTCACTCACATCTCCCAATGGGGTTGAGGTAGCATGAGCATTGACATAATCGACTTCTTTTATTGTCAATCCTGCTTCTTCTAATGCAAATTTCATACACTGATATGCCCCCAATCCTTCTGGATGTGTAGCTGTCATATGAAAAGCATCAGCTGTCATGGCTGCACCGACTACTTCTGCATAGATTTTTGCACCACGCCTTTTTGCATGTTCATATTCTTCCAAAATCAAGGCTGCTGCACCTTCACCCATCACAAACCCATCTCTTTCCACATCAAAGGGTCTTGAAGCTTTTAGATATTCTTCATTTCTAGTTGAAAGAGCTTTTAAAGCACTAAAACCTCCAATAGATGCTTCGCTGATTGGAGCTTCAGAGCCTCCGGTTAAAATCACTTTTGCTTTTCCCCATTTGATATAATTGAAAGCATCCATAATCGCACTATTGGAGGAAGCACATGCAGAAACTGGCGTATAGTTGATTCCCATCATCCCGTATTTCATGGAAATCATTCCTGAGGCCATGTTTCCGAGAAATTTCGGGATAAAAAATGGGTTGAATCTTGGGTTTGAATCATTCTCCACAAATTCTCTCATTTCCTTTTCAAAGGTATTCAAACCACCTTGGCTCGTAGCCCAAATCACACCAGCATCAAATGGAGAGTCCAATTTTGAGATGTCCAAACCTGAGTCTTCCATTGCTTCTACTGCAGTGTAAAGACCATATTGGGTATACAAATCAGATCTTTTAATCTCATTTCGATCTAGCTTTGAACTTGGGTCAAAACCCATTATTTCTGAAGCAAAACGAGTTTTGAATTTTTCGGCATTGAAATAAGAAATTGGAGAAGCTCCGCTTTTTCCATTTTTAGCGCTTTCCCAATTACTATTTACATCTTTACCTAAAGCAGAAAGTGCTCCCAAACCTGTGATGACAACTCTTTTTGAATTCATAATTCAATATAAAATCTTTTGTTTCCTATAAGAAATGCAAAACCCGGCATTTGCCGGGCTTTTAATATATTTATTACCTTTTCAGGATTATCTACTTCTCCAAAGTACTTTCAGTGGATTTCCGTTGATAATCATCAGAAATCTCGCAGGATTAGGAACCAAGACTAAACGAACATCTTGTCTATCAAACTGATCTGATTCGATAGGAACTCCTTCTCTACCTAAAACTTCATAGCTAATGATTCCTCTAGCATCAGGAAGGAGCGGCTTGTATTTATTCGCCAAATAGGCTGTTGGAAGTAAAATATCAGTGTCTGATTTTAAGACAGCGTAAATCTTCTCGAGTTCAGTTTCCAAAACTTCTTCATAATCAGCATTGAAATCATCCTCCAAATCATGAAGTTCTTCTTCCAAATCATCGTATTTGGCGTCACTATAATCCATTTCAGCCAATAGATTTCTCTTTTCTACAATTTCGGTGAGCTCTAAATCCAGCTTATCCCAATTCATTCCTTCTTGTTTTTTGTTTTAGAAAATACAAAGATGGGCATTCCCTCTTTTTAAGAAGAATATTTTCGAAAGAAATTAACTGATAAGAAGAATTTTCCCATTTCGCCCCGCTTTTTCATAGGCTTTTATGGCTTCAGCAAACTCTTTAAGAGGGAATTTTTCGGCAACATCTATTTGAGAAGTTTTATCCGTCAAGAATTGAAAAACTTTCTTAAATGCATCTTTTCTTTCATTCTGCCCCATTTCCTGCATAAGACTTGTTAACCAAAATCCATTAACTCTTAGAGATTTAAAAATCATAAGCCCACTATTCAACGGGATGTTATCTAAGCTTAAACTTCCAAAAATCATCATAAGTCCATCTTTTCTTAATGATGCTAAGGCTTTAGCCCCTAATATACCTCCAACTGCATCAAACACTACGTGGACTCCCCCATCTGTTTTTGAAGGTATAATTTTTTGCAATTTTTCTTTTTCAGAATTAATTACTAGGTCTGCCCCTAGCTTTTCTAAAAACTCTTTTTGAGAATCATGACGTACGGTACACGCGACTTTTATTCCCCTTTCTTTTGCCATCTGAATCGCGAATTTCCCAAAAGCGGAAGCACCTGCAGTTATCAATAACCACTCTCCTCTTTTTAGTCCTGACTTTTCAATCATCAAATAAGCTGTCATTGGGTTCACAACTGCCTGACAAGCTACCTCATCAGGCATTCCTTCAGGAATAGGAATTAAAGTTGATTCTGGAAGTGAAATTAATTCTCTCCAAGTTCCTGTGGTTGAAAAAATAACCCGGGTTCCTTTTGGAAATTTGTCTCCTGAAGACTCAGTTACTCCGCAGGCTTCAAAGCCAGCACTGCTAGGTAATTGAGGTTGAATTCCATATAAGCCCTGGATAAACATAATATCCGATGGATTAATGTTTCGGGCTGTGACACGGATCAAAACTTCATTGGATTTTGGAGTAGGGTCAGGCGACTCTACTAATTTCAGTACTTCCAAAGGCTTTCCAACTTGTTCAAAAATGACTTCTTTCATATTCTTATTTAGTTAATTCTTAAATTCTGTTGATTTTTTTCAATAAAACTATCGATATATTCTTTCAGCCTAACTCCCAAACCCCAAATTTTTATATCTTAAGGCTTATACTTAAATCTCTTAAACTATGGATTTATCTAAGGTTTTCTCTCTCGATGGAAAAGTTGCATTAATTACCGGTGCAAGCAAGGGTATTGGACTTACAATTGCTGAATTTTTTGCTGCTGCAGGAGCAAAAGTAGTCTTAAGTAGTAGGAAGCAAGATAAATTAGATGAAGAGGCAGCTAGATTGAAAGGCATGGGATACGAAGCAATTGGTATTGCTTGTAATGTAGGAAATATGGAGGAGTTGCCCGGTTTAGTGGAAAAAACGATAGAAGTCTATGGGCAATTAGACATCCTAGTAAATAATGCAGGAACCAACCCCGTTTTTGGACCAATACATGAAACTAGTTTAGAGGCCTTTGATAAAATTATGGATGTCAATGTAAAAGCACCCTTTGCCCTTTGCAATTTGTGTTTTCAATATTTAAGAGCATCCTCTTCAGGATCTGTCATAAACATAAGTTCCATTGGAGCAATTTCCCCGGAACCCGGACTTGGTATTTATAGTGTAAGCAAAGCTGCTTTGGTGTCTATGACAAAAGTATTCGCCAAAGAATGGGGAGATTCAAAAATCAGGGTTAATGCAATTTGCCCAGGCATTGTCAAAACTAAATTTTCTGAAGCATTATGGAGCAATGAAAAGATACTTGACTATATGTTAAAACAACTAGCCATTAAACGAATCGGAACCACCGAGGAAATTGCTGCATTGGCGCTGTTTTTAGCTGCTCCAGGATCATCTTACACCACAGGTTCTATCATGACTGCTGACGGAGGCTTTACGATTTAAAAGCTTTCTATAGCTCTTTAAATTTAAATCTCAGGTATTTGATTTTTTCACCTTTTTCAGAAAACATCTTTTCATATCGAGTTTGGATACCAAAGTGATCATCTTTCCATTCTGATTGATAAAAATCATGCGTGAAACCTAACACGTCTATGTCTTCTCTATTCTGAAAAAGTTCTAAGGAATAATCGAAAAGGCCTGTGTTATCCGTCTTGAAGTGAATGATCCCACCTGTTTTAATCAGCGGTTTGTACATTTCCAAAAACCTTGGAGAAGTTAAGCGTCTTTTTTCATCTCCATCCCTCGGAAAAGGATCAGGAAAAGTAATCCAAAGTTCGGAAACTTCTTTTTCTGCAAAAAATCTATCC
>NZ_JAHEBC010000068.1 GCF_024642405.1 Algoriphagus sp.
ATGTTTTTGACTCCAGTCTTGTAGTTTGGCCAGTTAACCCGGAAACCAGAAGCATTTCTGATTGGTTTCATATACTGTCCAAATGCAACCCAAAATTCTTTTCGGATCCGGGAAGCTTCTGCCCGATTGTACATTTTTAATAAGATTCGTGGCTATCAGAAGGTAATACCAGAATAATTTCACCTGATTTTTTGTAGTCAGGATTTAAGGAATCCAATTGATCCTGCGTGACGGTATGGATATTAAGAATTTTAAGTTCTGGGAATTTCTTCTTCAAATACCATAGTATTCCTTCCCCATCTTTCGAATGATAAGAACCGTTAATATGTAAAATTTTATATCCCTCTGAAATAGAAGTAAAGAGAGATTCTGCCATAGTCGCATCTTTTAATGCCTGCGCCTGAACCATGAAATCCGTGTTCATAGGGCCACCATGCATCATATCTTTCATGGCAACATAACCTGGCATTGCCATATCAATCTCAAAAGGCAAAGCTGCCAAATACGGTTTTGCTTCGGAGCTCAAACTATCTAAAGATGAAATTCCCGATCTACTAGCTAAGGAAGCATATTTCCTAGGAACATTGCTGGCTATAAATTTCAATTGGTTTTCTTTCGCGAATCGCATCAAGGGCCGATAATCAGTCTTATAATTATTCCAAAGCTTGGCTTCTGTTTCAAAATTCTTCTCAGTCATTTTATCGGCAAACCATTCATCGATATTGAGTTGGTCGTCTCGCTCAAAGAACTCTGCGGCCAAAACTAGATTAGGGTCATCTGCCGTCATTTCTTTCAAAATTTGCAATTGCAGCCAATGCGCAAGGCTATTATTGTGCAACTCTCCAAAAAAAGTGATATCCGATTTTTGAGTCATTTTTAGGACATCTTTCAAATCTATTTTTTTACCATTATTGGAAAAAAACTGATATGCTTGACCTTGGGCTAAGGCAAAAAGAAAGGTGGCAATATTGACTAGAATGAATAAAATTACTTTACGCATAATCTTCAGGATATTGAATTTGTACGGCAGAAAACTTAACCAACCCACCAAGGGATGGATGGTGTTTTTTGAGGGTGATTTTTATTTTTTGAACATCCGGAAAAGCTTTTAAAATATCATCAATTATCAAGTGCCCAAGATGCTCAAGTAGTTTAACCCGTACATCCATTCTCTCTTTGATAAGCTTATAGAGCTTCGTATAGTCAACCGTGGACTTAAGATTATCCTGAAGCATTGCATCTTTAAAATCTGTCTCTAACTCCAAATCCAAAGTAAAACGATTACCCAAAACATTTTCTTCAGGGTATGCACCATGGTAAGCATGAAACTCAATTCCTTCAAGTGATACTTTCCCCATTAGTCAAATTGGTCAAAAAATGAGCCTGATTGATTTGATTTATCTTGCTTGGATTTTGGTTTCTCATCCTCCTGTATTGGATTTTCACTTTCCATCTTTTTCTCTTTTTCAAGAGGCTTTGGATCCTCCATTACAACTTCTTTCTCTTCAATCGCCTTGGCTTCCTCTTCAATTTCTTCTTTAGTTTCTACATCCTCTTTTTCCTCTTCCTCTATTTCTAAATCAGGAGTAGAGTCGTGAACTTCTAACTCCAATTCTTCCTCAATCACTTCCATTTCAGCCAGAGGATCTTTTTCTTGAGGCTCAGGAATAAATTCTTCTTCAGGAGTAAGGTTTTCAATATTTGCAAAGGTAAAGGCATTAGAGCGACTTAATTCATCTATTGCTCTTTGATAGGCTTTTGCATCAATTCTGGTAAAATGTGCATCTGATAAATCAATCTGATTCAACATATCCTGAGAAATCCTTCTTAAACTTTTCACCAAAGCCTCTCTTTGATCTACCAGTCCTCCATAGGAACGGACCAAGCCTTGCATGCTTTCTCTGAGTTCAACGATAGTTTCCTTCGCTTTAATTTCAGCAGCACTCACTATAACTGATGCTTGCTGCTCCGCATGTGCTTCCACTTTTTTAGCGTATTCATTTGCACTGGCCACAGTTTGCTCAGCCTGAGAATTTGCTTCCGAGATTATCAAATCTGCCGCGTCATTCGCTTCTTCAATGATAGAAGCCCCTGTATCTTCAGCTGTCTTTAATGTCCGGAAAAGAGAGTCCTCCACATCTTTTAATCGCTTAGCCTCCGCCTCGGTATTTTGAAGTTTAGATCTCAGTTCGATGTTTTCCTGGTGTAATTTGTCAACTACCTGACTGACTTCCTCTAAAAATTGGGATACTTCCTTTTTCTCAAATCCTCTGAATGCTGTTTCAAAAGTTTGTTGCCTGATAGCTGCTGGTGTGATTTTCATGGGTTAGATTTCTTCTATTTGCCAAATGGATATTGTACGATCATCAGATACGGAAATCACCTGACCTGAATAGGTACTCCAAAGTACTTTATTTATGGATGTGCCGTGTCCGGCATTTCTTGCTTTATCGATTACTTTCAAAAGTTTTTTCTCCGTTGCGTCCCAAACCTTAATGGATTTATCCATGGAACAGGTTACTAAATACTTTCCGTCTTCCTTGAAAGATAAATAATTAATGGCATACATGTGCGCCACAATCGTCTCTTCCAATTTATAATTTGAGGTGCTCCAGAATTTGAGTCTAGCATCCCTTGCCCCGCTGATTAAAGAGACCTCGTCAGGTGAATATGATAAGGCAAAAACTGAATTTTCATGACTGATCAAATTTGCGATAGGGTGAAAGTCATCTCTTAAGTCCAAAACCTTGATGCTGTGATCACTTAATCCTACAGCAAGATGTTTTTTTATGGGAGATAGAGTCATTACTCTAATACTTTTTGAACTCAACTTGATCCTTTTCTTCAAAGATTTGTTCGGGATATCAACAATTACAAGAATACCATCTCCAGTCCCAATAAAGGCCTCATTGCCAAAAATTTTAATATCAAATATCGCTTGGTCCGTAAACTTCAAAGACCATATCTCCTTATTTTCATTTAAATCTATTACATGAATCCCCTCATAATTATGGCCAATAAAAAGCAAATTCCTCTCTTTATCCACTTCCATTGCATAAACAGAATGCGGTAACTTGGCAATTAATTTCCCGATATTTGGATCGTCAAGATCCCACTCCACTACCATCCCATCACCAGCTCCGGTATAAAAAAATCTGGGATCACTCCCTTCTGTCAGAGCATAGATGCAGTCATTATGCCCGGTAAGAGTTTGTAATTTATTAACTTGAATTTTTGACATATATTGGACGGTGACTTGGTCAATCCCTAATCGCCTATGCAAACAAAAATAGAAAAAATTGACTCTTCATCAGCCTTAGCAATCAAGATTATTGAAACGCAGGAAGAAGAAGATCTAGAATTCTTGAGTTTTCGGGAAAAACTTTCTTACGCAAATATTTCTCATCCCGAAAAAAGGAAGGAATGGGCCACGGCAAGAATAGCTATAAAAGACACGCTAGAGGCACTTCATGTCCCTTATCCTGGTTTTTTTAAAGATGAGCACGGTAAATCTCAATCCATGAATGGGAATGGATTTGTTTCCCTATCACATACGGAAGGTTTGGCAGGAGCAATATACCACAGGGAATTACCTGTAGGAATTGACATGGATTTTGTTCGTGAAAAAATACTTAGGATTGGTTTTAGGTTTTTGGATCCATCTGAGATTGATTTTCTGGAAAAAGATCCGATTCACTATACCTTGGCATGGTCAGCCAAAGAGTCTATCTTTAAATGTCAGGGAAGAAGAGGCGTGAGCTTTAGGGACAATATCCTGTTAGAACCTTTCTCCGTCGACTCTACTGTTATCAAAGCAAAAATCAGAGAAACTGATTTTTCAAATCATCACTATACAGTACAAGCGCGAGTAATTGAAAAGACCGTACTTACTTATACTATTTGGTAAATTAAACATGAAAAAAATATCTCTCATTCTATTTTTACTTTTCTCTTTAGGTTTTTATTCTCAAGCACAGAGTATTGGCGAATTGGTATTAAATGATGCTGTCACGGGAAAATCCTTTACAATTTCGCAAGAATTGAAGGGGAAAGCTATAGTCTTGATTTTTCATAGTATCGGATGTCCTTTTGCAAAATTATATGAAGAGCGGATTATTGATTTAAGGTCAAGATTTCAAAACCAAGGTGTTTCTTTTGCACTGGTTAATCCTGATCTGGGTTCTGAAAATCAAAATGCTGATGAAATGCGAAACCATGTTGATCAAACTGATCTGAATATGCCCTATTTAATGGATATAAATCAGGAATGGGTTAAACTTTTCCATATCACAAAAATCCCAGAAGTTGTCATTTTAATCCCTTCCGAAAATGGTATTGAATCTGTATTTAGAGGTGCTATTGACAATAATGCCCAAGCAGCGGGATCTGTTACCGAAAAATTTCTTGAAAGAGCCATCAATCAAGTCTTGAAAGGCCAGAAACCAAGTCCTGAACAAGTAAGAGCTGTAGGCTGTAATGTGAGAAGTTTCTAATCTTCCAGAATTGACATCATTTCTTTTACTTCTTGGACCTTCTCCATTTGTCCCAACTTCTCAAAAGAATTAGCCAAGTTCCTCAAGGTTCGCATAAGGATCTGTAAATAGGCGCATGGTTCAAAATACTCATCTTTTGGTTCCAGTTTCAAATGTTCCAAGTAATTAAAAATATCCTGTTTACTAAAAATCAAACCTTTATTGAAAGCATTGATGTAAAAAGTAAGATCACCGGATTTGTAGGTGAGAACAAATAAATTTGGAAGATTAACTCCATAGATAGGCAAACCCAATTTCTTGCCAACCAATAAATAAATTGCACAAAGGCTTAATGGATTTCCCCTTTTTGAATCCAAAACTGCTGATAGCATACTATTGGCAGGTGAATGAAAATTTTTGGTGTTTGCAGAAAATCTCAAAGTATTAAAAAGCACATTGTTGATGATCCTTACCTGATCGTATGGAGGAAGATCGTTTTTAAAAGCTGTCCAAACCTCGAAATAAATTTGATGCATTTCTGCATTCAGTTTTTCATATTCCAGATCTGGATATTGATACGTATTTATGATCCAAAGCCCGGTGAGCAAATCCCGATCTTCTGAATCTCTCCATTCAATTAATCTTTTTTTCAAGAGAGAGAATTGAAGATCATGAACCATTTCCTCAATTTCTTTCTGGATTTCTGGATTAAAACTTGTCTCCCATTTTTCTTCAAGAAAAGGGATGATATCTGTTCCAAGGGAAATGATTTGCTCTCTCACATGGCTTCTTACCTCATAATCAGTATCATCCAAAAGTGAAACCAAGGCATTTAGTTCTCCAGGAGTGAAAGTGTTCATACGCAAATTCTGTGATAGGCTTTCAGTAGGAATAATTTACAAATAATGTGCTTAAGTCTGAATAACTCCTGGATTAAATCTTTCAGAAATAGGAGCATGATTGGCAGCCTCTATTCCCATGCTGATCACTTTTCTAGTTTCTCTTGGGTCAATCACTCCGTCGACCCAAAGCCTCGCTGCGGAATAATACGGGCTTAGTTCTTCATTATATTTATTTGTAATCTCATCCAAAAGCTGCTTTTCATCTTCCTCAGTGATTTCCTTTCCTTTCTTTTTCAGCGATGCAACTTTTATTTGAAGTAGGGTTTTCGCTGCCGATGCTCCAGACATAACAGCCATCTGAGCAGTAGGCCAAGAAAAAATCAAACGAGGATCATAAGCTTTGCCACACATGGCATAATTTCCTGCTCCGTAAGAATTACCCAGCACTATGGTGAATTTTGGAACTACTGAATTCGCCATTGCATTGACCATTTTTGCTCCATCTTTGATGATTCCACCATGCTCAGCTTTGCTTCCTACCATAAATCCGCTAACATCCTGGAGAAATACCAAAGGAATTTTTCTCTGATTGCAATTCATAATAAAACGAGCTGCTTTATCTGCTGAATCTGAATAAATCACTCCTCCCATTTGCATTTCACCTTTTGCAGTTTTCACGATTTTCCGCTGGTTTGCAACAATTCCCACGGCCCATCCATCTATTCTTGCAATACCACAAATCAAGGTTTTTCCATAATCCTTTTTGTACTCCTCAATTTCTCCTCCATCAACCAAACCAGAAAGTACCTCAAGCATATCATAAGGTTTTACTCGTTGAAGGGGGAAAGCTTTTAGGAGTTCGTCACCGCTGATTCTTGGCTCTTTAGCTTCTATTCTATCAAAACCAGCTTTGTCGCTTGCTCCAATCTTGTCAAAAATATTTCGAATAGCATCTAGACATTCCTGGTCATTTTCATATTTATTATCGGTCACACCTGAAATTTCACAATGCGTGGTGGCACCGCCCAAGGTCTCATTATCTACCGTTTCACCAATTGCAGCTTTAACCAAATAAGAACCTGCAAGAAAAATTGAACCTGTTTTATCGACAATTAAGGCTTCATCAGACATGATAGGAAGATAAGCCCCGCCCGCAACGCAACTTCCCATTATCGCTGCAACTTGAACGATCCCCATTGAGGACATCTTGGCATTGTTCCGGAATTGCCTTCCGAAATGTTCTTTATCTGGGAAAATCTCATTTTGCATCGGTAGAAAGACTCCCGCACTATCCACCAAATAAATGACGGGAATTCTATTTTCCATCGCGATTTCCTGTGCTCTTAAATTCTTTTTGGCAGTCATCGGAAACCATGCTCCGGCCTTTACCGTCGCGTCATTCGCTACGATCATTACCATCCTGCCTTTGACATAACCTATTCCTGTAATGACACCGGCTGAAGGACAACCTCCCTCTTCTTCATACATCCCATCTGCGGCAAAAGCACCTACCTCTAAAAATTCAGAATCCTTATCGATTAAATAATTGATTCTTTCTCTGGCAGTAAGTTTTCCTTTTGCATGCTCCTTTTCTATTCGCTTAGATCCTCCGCCGAGCTTAACTTGCTCCGTTTTGGTTTTCAAAACATCCAATAAAGATTTAAAAGTTTGGGGTTCCATAGAGGTTTTTGAATTCATATTTTAATTTGGGTTTACCTATTCAAAACTCAAAAAATGAATTAAGAGTTTTTTGAATATAAACAAAAGCCCTTTTCCGTGGTGAAAAAGGGCTGAATGATTGTGAATGAATAATAAATTAATTCGCTTCGATTTGTTCTTTATAGTCTCGAATAGATCTATATATCGCCGAAGCCATATATTCCTGACCTTTTTGACTCATCAGGAACCTTTCTTCTTCTGTATTAGATAAAAAACCTAATTCAATTAATACAGAAGGCATGGAAGGAGTCCAAAGCACATAAAATGGTCCCTGCTTGACACCGCGACTTTTTCTACCCACTCTATCTTTAAATTGAGTTTCCACATGATCTGCCAAAGTTACTGAGTTTTCAAAGTGTGCTTTAGACATCAAGTTGAACATCATGTAAGACTCTGGAGAGTTTGGTTCAAATCCTTCGTAATTCTCTTTGTAATTATCCTCCAAAAGAATCACAGAGTTTTCTCTTGTCACAATATCAAAATTGGCATCGAAATGTTTCATACCCATGACGAAAGTCTCCGTACCATAAGCTGATCTATTTGGTGCTGAGTTTGAATGAATTGAAACAAATAAATCTGCCTTGTTATTATTAGCAATAATTGGCCTTTCCTTCAATTCCGGAAAACTATCATCTTTTCTGGTGTAGATTACTTCCACATCCGGAAGGTTTTCCTCGATATATTTACCTACTAAAAGTGCTACTGCAAGATTAATATTCTTTTCTTTGGACTTAGAACCGAGGTTTCCAGGATCTTTTCCACCATGACCTGCATCGATAACAATCTTCTTCATTCGAAACGCAGGCATCATAGATTCGTTAGATATGAATCCTCCAAAGACAAATGGTATTAGGATAATTAAAGAAGTAAGAATTTTTTTGCTTTTGGACCGTTCCATGAGGGCAATAGAATTAACTTTACACGAAATTTTACACAAATTAAATAAAGCGCAATCAACTGTGCAGGGATTTAGACTCCTTTTATTTTCATTATTCGGATTACTGATCGCTCCTATTTGGGTAGCTGCTCAACAACCTACTAAACAAACTGAAAGAAGGTTGATTGTGCCAGATACATTAGCAGGGCCATTATCAGATACTTTGCCAGAAATAAATCCTCCTGCACTGAGAGACACTTTGCCTGCTGATACTGTGGCAAAAATTATGCCCAGTGGACCAATTACGCAAGATATTACCTATTACGCCGAAGATAGTATAGTTTCTGATTTCATAGAAAATAAGGTTTATCTGTATAACAAAGCTTGGTTTGAGTACGGAGAAATGAAATTAGAAGCTGATCTGATTGTAATCGATTGGAAAAACTCTATGCTTTATGCTTCTGGGGTCACTGATAGTTTGGGAAATATAACCGGAAATCCATTTTTTAAAGATGGCCCAAACGTATATGAAATCAGAAAAGAGATGCGATACAATTTCGTAACCCAAAAAGCAATCATCAAAGACGTGGTCACCGAGCAGCAAGATGGAATTTTACGTGGCGAAACTATCAAAAAGACAGAGGATGGAAGCATCTATCTAAACCATGGTTACTATACTACTTGTAAATTAACGGATCCACATTGGCATATATCCTCTAATAAAATAAAATCCATTCAGGGGAAACAAGTGGTCTCAGGTCCATTTAACCTTTATTTCAACGGAATCCCCACTCCTTTGGGATTGCCATTTGGGATAATTCCTGATACTCCAGAAGAAAAAGCTTCCGGAATTATATTTCCTTCATATGGTAGTGAGCAAGTAAGAGGCCTATTCTTAAGGGATTTTGGATACTACTTTGCCATTAACGATTACATTCATGCACGCTTTACAGGAGATATTTATTCGAAAGGAGGTTGGGGTGCTAAATCTCAAGCTGTTTACAAAAAGCGCTATCGATATGGTGGAAGTTTCAATATTGACTTCCAAAAATTTGTGTCTCCTGAAACGGAATTAAATCCGGTTAATTACAACACATTTAGGATTCAATGGAGCCACACCCCTGAATCTCGGGGAACAAGTAGGTTTTCTGCTTCAGTGAATGCGGGGAGTACAAGTTATTTTAACAATGTGATCAGTCAGAATAACTTTCAGAATAATGTAACTTCTGAATTCACTTCCAACGTTGCCTATTCAAAAACTTTTTCGGGAACACCTTTCTCAATGTCTGCTAATATGAGGCATTCTCAAAGTGTAACCACAGGTGAAGTAAGGGTTGATTTACCAACGATAGCGGTGAACATGAATCGTCAGAGCCCTTTTAGAAACGTGAAATTTGAGCCATTAAAAACCCTGAACATCGCATGGAATTTCAATTTACAAAACTCTATAACTAACCGGGTAGATCAATCATTTGGTGTGCCAACTGACCTGAATACCGGGAATGAGGAAACCCAGTACATTCCTTTTAACCTTGCAAATGCAAGCCTCTTGTTGGATAATGCAAGTAATGGCGCCAGAAATACAATACCTGTTTCTTCCAACTTTACCCTATTCAAGTATTTCACAGGTACCGCTTCTTTTAATTATCAGGAGCTCTGGTATCTAAATAGAATCAATTATTACTATAACCCATCTGAAGAGCGAGTGGATAAAATATTGGAGGATGGTTTCAACAGAATCAGCACCTACAGTTCTTCTTTTGCCTTGAACACCAATATTTATGGTTTCTTTAATTTTAAAGGGAATGGGAAAGTTCAAACCATTAGGCAGCATATTCAACCTTCATTTGGATTCAGTTTCAGACCGGATTTCTCAGACCCGAGATACGGATATTATCAAGAAGTCCAGGTAAATGAAGAAGGTGATACCAGACTTCTTTCCAGACATCAAGGTTTTATCTTTGGCGGAGCGGCAATAGGCGAATCAAGATCCTTGACTTTTAACCTCCGGAATGTATTAGAGGCCAAAATCAAAACTGAATCAGATACTGCTGAAGCGATAACCAAGAAAATTCCATTACTAGAAACATTAAACCTGAGTACCAGCTATAATTTTGCTGCTGATTCGTTCAATCTGGCTCCTTTTAGTATCAGTGCAAGAACCAGCTTTTTTGACAGGAAACTTTCTGTCAATATGAGTACTACTTTAGACCCCTATGCTACCCGATCTTATTTGAATAGTAGTGGAGTGGAGATGATCCGAAGGATTAATGAATTCACATGGAATAATGGGCAGGGAATAGGTACGATAAGAAACGCATCCTTAAACATGAACATGTCTTTAAACCCTGGTGGAAATAAATCTCCGGGTGAGGTAAGAGATGAAGTAACCTCCAATTTCATGGAGCAAGGTGGAGTATTAAATGAATTTGTAGAAAGTGAAATCAATCGAATTGTTTCCGACCCAAGCCAATATATTGATTGGAATATCCCATGGAGCGTACGTATAGGTTATAATTTGAGCTATAGCAAACAAACTTCAGGAACAACCAATGTTACCCAGGCAATGAATCTAAGTGGTGACTTATCGCTTTCAGAAAAATGGAAGATTAATTTTAACACTGGTATTGATTTGCAGACTCAAAAGATCACTCAGTCCATGATCGGAATTGCAAGGGATCTGCATTGTTGGCAAATGAACGTCAACTGGATTCCATTTGGAAGATTCACCTCTTACAATATTGATATCAGAGTTAAATCCAGTATTCTTCAAGATCTTAAAGTCTCCAGAAGACGATCCTTCTTTGATAGATAGGGTATAAAATAAAAAATCAGAATGCTGAAGTTTTAAATTTTTAAATTAATACTTCAGCTTTCATATTTAAATTCTCGACCTACTCAATGGCATCGTCATGCATCTAGGACCTCCTAAGCCGCGTGACAATTCAGAAGATGGGATTTCCAATACATCTACTCCCAACTCACGTAACGCTCTATTAGTGTGGATATTTCTATTGTAAGAAATCACTCTTCTTGGTCCAATGGCAAAAACATTCGCCCCATCAAACCACTGTTCTCTCAGAGAATAATCAGGGTTGCCGTCAGCCGTATGAAGAATCTCCAAATGCGGAATTTCTCTTTCTAAAACTGTCAAAAGGGATTCCTTCAGCACCTCTCTTTTTATACTTACCTTATCGTCTTTAATTTCCTTTAAAGTATACAATGAGGTTTGCAAAACAGAATTTAATGCGTCAGGATAAGTTAAAACCAAGTTTTCATCCAAAATGGTAAATACAGTATCCAGGTGCATATAGTTACGCTTATTGGGAAGGTGAACTTCATAAACCCTTTCTACCGTACCTTCTGCCAGCATGGCTTTGGCGGCATGGTAAATTGCCTTTTCGTCCGTTCTTTCCGAATTACCAATTGCTACTGCTTTTCCTGATAAGACGATAATATCCCCACCTTCAATACTTGGAGGATTATCATGACCGACAATTGGATAAAGCCGGTTTACATTTTCCTTGAACTCCATATGGTTTTCAAAGATTGTTCTCAACAAATCCGCTTCTCTTTGTCTTCCTTCCATTTTCATACTTGAAAAAATCACCCCGGAAGGAGTCAATGCCATCGGATCCCTTTGAAAATACAAATTGGGACAAGGAGAAATAGCAAAAGCAGATTCCATCAATTCCCCAACTTTCAAATTGGGAATTTTCCTTCTTAATTCATGAATTTTCAGTCCACCGGTTAAAATTGAAGCACATTCAGCGGTTGAATATCTTTCTAAAATATCTTCGGCCAGATGAACTAAACCGGATTTTTTTAAAGATTCTTTCATAAGCATTAAAAGAGTCTTTTGATCATATAAAACCCGGATCAATAATTCCCGCAATTGGTAGACATGCGCGCCAGTAGATTCCTTGATCAAGTTGGAAAACGCATCATGTTCTTTTTGCAATGCTTCCAAATATGGAACATCCTCAAAAAGTAAAAGCTCTTTGTTGTAAGGAGTAAGTCTATCAATTTCTTTTCCCGGCCGGTGCATCAACACTGCTCTAAGCGTTCCAAATTCAGAGTTTATCCTAAGATTCATTTGATTATATTTTTCGCACTGATTGAATTTTCAAATTATGATTTGTTCAATAATTAACCTATTTATTTATGTTTTTTATAAAAAAGTGAGTTTGATTTTTATTGACTTGTAATAAACCAATTTATTATTAATCCTTGATATCTTATCTTATTCGATTACGTTACTTCATAGATATCTCAAAATTGAACTTGATTCTACCAATGCAAAATTCAAAAAGCTTCTTTCCATCTCACCTAATCGCTACTCTTTTATTTTTTGTTTTTTCTCTTAGCTCGAATATCATCTTGGCACAAAGTATTTTCAAACCAAGCAACGAGCAACTCAACGCTGGATTAAAGGAAGCTTTGGCTTTGGCGACAGAAATAAGTGCGGATCGACTTCACTTAGAAAATGGTTATCTGAACAACCTTGATGTAAAAATCCTTTTTCCTCCAGAGGCCAAAAACATTGAAAACACTTTGCGGTCTTTGGGTTTAGGTTCCATGGTCGATCAGGTAATAGTAAGTGTAAATCGGGCGGCAGAAGATGCAGCGATTCAAGCGAAGCCAATTTTTGAAACAGCAATCAAAGAGATGAGTATTCAAGATGTAAAATCAATTTTGACTGGCGAAAAAGATGCCGCAACTCAATATTTCGCTAGCGCCACCAGTGATAGTTTAGCTGTAAAATTTGAACCAATTATTGATCAAAGTTTAAAAAAAGTGGATGCTACCAAATATTGGGAGGATGTAACAACCCGATATAACAAAGTTCCTTTTGTGAAAAAAGTGAATACGGATCTAACCGGATATGTCACCAAAAAGGCAATAGATGGACTTTTTGTAGAAATCGCAAAAGAGGAATTGAAAATAAGAGAAAATGTAAATGCCCGTAAGTCTGAACTATTAAAGCAGGTTTTTGGGTCAGTGGAAAAGGGGAAGGAATAGCACGGGTTTTTTCTTTTTGATAAATTTTAATTTTTAAATCCGTGAGTGAAGACACACACGCAAATTAGGGAAGATTGTAAGTGGTATGTATTTAATATCTCCCAAATGAATGTATTCACCCAAGAAACTTATTAAATAACTCTATCGCTCATGTGAGTGTCTTCACTCACATGCCTTTCACCTAATATAAAGAGATAATAATTTCTAGTTTGAGTTTCCTAAATGAGAAGGGACTAATACGAATTTATGGATTTGTAATTATGTCAAATCACATTCATTTAATTTGGAAATTGATGGTGATGAAAGGAAAAGAATCTCCTCGTTCGAGTTTTTTAAAGTTTACTGGATATAAATTCCTTCAAAAACTGAGAAAAGAAATTTAGGATTGCTTAATCAGTTTCAAGTAGATGAGGTAAATAAACATCATATTTTTTGGCAAAGAGATTCTTTATCCATTGAGCGTTATTCTCAGAAAATCATTTTTCAAAAGTTGGAATACATTCATGCAAATCCTTGCAGAGGATAATGGATGCTAACGAAAAGTCCTGGTAACTATCCTCTCTCCTCTTATGAGTTTTATGAAACCGGTTTAGATAAATTTGGGTTCTTAATTCACATCGGTGATCGGATTTAAGATAATTACAGGCGGAAACCCCAAGTCATCAAAAAATTTTCGGTACTAAAGCGAGTCACCTTATAATCACTTCATTGATACTAAAATAAGTCTTTAACTCTCCTGATATTAACTGTGAGTGGAGACACTCACAGTGGCAGAAAAAAGAATTCCCTTCGGACTTTTTTGATCATAGCAATCAAAAAGAAACAAGGCAATTTTTGAAGCTTTATAATTTTTTTCTGTTGCACCTGTAACAAATAAGCAGATTCATTTTCTAAGTAATAAAAACAAGAAAATGAAAAAAGCCTTACTTCTATTTTACTTCACTTTGGGGATAGCATCGCTAGTTTTTGCACAGAATTCAATTTCCATAGAATCTTTTGGCAAAGGTGACCCAATTTTATTTCTACCCGGTTTTGCGACACCAGGAGAGGTTTGGAAAGAAAACGCATCACAATTTCCTGATAACAACTCCCTTCTCGTTACCTACGCAGGATTTGGTCAGGTTGCCCCCGTAGAAATGCCTTGGTTTGGAAAGCTAAAGACAGACTTGATAAAATATATCAATGAAAAAAACCTTCGCCAAATAACTGTTGTCGGTCACAGTATGGGTGGAAATCTGGCTCTGGAACTGGCAGCAGCACTACCTGATCATATTCAAAGAATTATAATTGTGGATGCATTATCCTGTATGAGAGAGATAATGATGCCGGGAGTATCTGCGGATGCATTAGGGTATGAAAGTCCCTACAATGATCAACTACTTGCAATGGATGAAACTGCAAAATCGAATTATCTGGATCAGATGACCCAAAATATGATCACGCAACCAGACGAGCAGAGAAAAGTGAAATCTTGGATGGAATCTGCTGATCATAAAACTTTTGTTTATGGATATGTAGATCTGCTTAAATTAGACAGTCGACCTCTATTGCCTACCATCAAGCAACCAACTTTAATTTATGTTGCTGGACAGCCCTTTGGAGTAGGAGCATTGGAAACGATGAAGAAACAATATGAAGATCTTGAAAATAAAGAATTTGTATTTGCCGCAGAAAGCAAACACTATATTATGCTAGATCAAAAAGATTGGTTTAATCAGCAGCTCAAAACATTTATTACAAAGTGATTTTTGACCAAAAAAAGCGTTTTGAAAACTTTTATCAGGCTTACTACAGAATGGTATTCCAACTATGTCTTGGCTTTTTGAAAGGAGACGATGAACAAGCGAAAGACCTCACTCAGGAAGTATTTATGCAAGTTTGGAATAACCTGGAGAAGTTTCGAGAGGATTCATCTCCAAAAACCTGGATCTATAGAATCACTGTAAATGCTTGCCTAAATCACTTGAAAAAACAAAAGATTTCATCAGAAAAAATAGGCGAAGTAATTCGAGATCAAGAATCCGCAGAAGAAATCAATTCAGACGAAAATGATTCTGTCAAAGAACTTTATAAGGCGATGGCGGAACTATCGGAGGTTGACCGATTAATTACAGGATTCCTTTTGGAAGAAATGTCTCATGAAGAAATCGCCTCAATCATGGGGATTACAGAAGGAAACCTTCGTGTCAAAATCCACCGAATAAAACAAAGACTTAAAAAACTTATCAATCATGAATGAACTTGGAAAAACATTAAAGGAAGGATGGCAGAGTTCCGGGGCTAGCATTGTCCCACCAACAAACATGGAACTTTTGATTTCAGAAGCAGAGAAACTGAACCAAAGCAGTATAAAATTCCAACGAAATAATCTCATCATACTTGGTCTCAGTTTCCTGATGATGTGTTACTTTCTTCTCTTCTATTTTGGCTTTCAAGAGTTACTTAGCAAAATAGGAGTTGCAATCATGTTGGGATTTTTCCTCTTCCGTGTTCTTTTAGAAGCCTATAGTATTTACAAAGGAAAAGAGAAAAGTATAACTAAGGCTGCAATCGATAATTTAGAAGAAGAAAAAAACTATCTGGAACTTCGGTTAAAAATCCATGGGACATTTACGTACCTGACTTTGGGCATGTATACTTTGGGGTTCATTTTATTACTCCCTGAGTTCGCTATTTACCTAAGTAGTTTTTGGATGGCAGCAATGGTCGTTTCTTATTTTGTCCCGGGAATCATTCTTACCCTAGTCATTAGAAAAAATGTACAGAAAGAGATCCGCGAACTCCGAACTGTGGTGGAGTTAATGAAAAAAATTGGCTCGTGAATAAAAAAGAGACAGTGCTATTTCCTCTCTATGTTTCTATGTGGTTAAATTAAACCTACAAAAAAACCGAGCCTCTCAGCTCGGTTTTACTTTTATTATCTTTCCATCAAAGCGGATGAACCGTCAACATATCTCCATCTTTCTGGACCCTAGCTAATTCCTTTTTGCTTAGCCCTTTCATAGCCACATCCCACTTTTTATTACTCAAGCCTGCTAGGTCCTTAAGCTTACCTAAATCGATCGGATGCTCTTTTTTCAGCAAATCCAGAACCAGTTTTTCTTCCTCTGTCATTTCCACAGCTTTCTTCTCTGGTCTCATTTGTGGAAAGAAAAGTACT
>NZ_JAHEBC010000069.1:0-15307 GCF_024642405.1 Algoriphagus sp.
AAATTGAAGAGATGAATTCTGAGGAACATTCTCAAAAACATCAGATATCGATACTGCCAGGCCATTTTGAAGAATAATGTTCTTTCCTACAGGATTTTCTTGCTTAAAAATCCTACTTGCCAAATTCTGAGAAATCGCAATGGTATATTTGTCCTTCAACGGGCTATTATCCTTACCGGAAGTAAGCGGAAAGCTCAGAATTTCAAAAAAAGATGGGTCAGCATAAATCCCTTTTTCCTGATAGGAATCTTTCCCATCTTTTAATAATAATTCCGTTTCAAAGCTATAACGCGCAGCACTTTGAATTTCAGGAATATCATCTAGCAGTTTATCCCTTAATAAAGCCGGAGGGGTCCCATAGGTATCTATTCTTCCATCTTTCTGTTGATTATTGATAAGGACAGAATATATCCGGTCACCTTTTTCATGAAAATCATCATAGGACAATTCATCTGAAATCCATAATAGGATAAAAATACTTGCTGCTATTCCTGTTCCCAAACCAACAAGATTGATCAGGGTATGCATTTTATATCTGCCCAAATTCCTTAGGCTAATTCTGAGAAAACTACGGATCATGATTTATACAAATTCAAAATGAATACCTCCTATAAAGTATAAAACCATGCCAAAGAAACAGTTCTTTTATAGCCAAAAACAACGATTCTAACTAACTCACGTTCAAAATCGAACAATTTCATCCCATTATTGGGCAAAAGGGAAGCTTAGCTTTTAAATACAAGTTTCTTATGTTCGGAACCTACTTATTGCTATGGGAATTACAAAACCTAAAAACTATAAAAGTACCCAACCTTTGCCCATAGGCGGGTTCGGAAACCTTCCTGTATAAATTTATCGGTTCGGTAATCGATACTCCATTCAAGTTTTTGACTGGAATTGATCAGTTTACCTAATGAGAAAACCAAGCGATTTTCGATCTCAAACTCTCCTCCTTGAAAACTGAAAATTGGCTCATTTGATAAGACCAAATAATGCTCCCCTGGATCTAAAGTACTTCCAGAAAGCGGAATCTCAGTTGCGATCCTATACCGAAATCTGACTTCCATCGACTCACCTTTGGTGAAGGTTTGATCCGTCCTGAGTCGATGTGCTAGTTTCATTCCTCTCAGCCGATTTACAGAAGCAAATTGCTGAATGACACGATTGGAATTTGCCCCCTCCTGAATTCTATGAAAAACCCCAAAAGCAATACTTTTCGAAGGTTTTAATTTGACATCAAAAAAACTCATCAGATCCGTTCTGTAATGTGTGAATTGCCATTCTTTACTTTCATCAGCGGAGTTGTTGTAGAAAATATCCTGATGCTCAATCTTAAAAATTATTTTTTGATCGTTCTTCAATTTCTTGGTTATTGCAGCTTCTGGAAAGAATCCAGAAAAAAACTGACGATCCTGACTAAAAGAATTGCCAACACTCATAAATAGTAGGAAGATGATTAAGTAAATCCTTCCCATTTTAAAAAATCAGATTTTCACTTGGTGTCAAAACGATTTTACGCTTTCTGATAAGCTCCCCTTTGTCAGAAAATAAGCCCTCCCAAAGTTTGGAATCTCCTGCTTCATCAAGACCTATGAACTCTATTTCATAACGGGTCAAGATTCCTTCCAAACTATTTTCATCAAAAAAATCTTCCAAATCATCCGGTTCACCAGAATACTGAATTTGAATCCGTTTTATATCCGAATTCTTGTAATCCGCAGAAAGAAGTTTATTCAAGCCAGTTTGAACTTCATTTGGAAGCTCTTCCACACTTATCTCGATCTCAACATCCTGGATATTTCCCAGGGAGTCAAACTCTACACTATAAAATTTACCTTTTAGCTTAAATTTAGCTTCGTAGGAATAGCCAGACTCGAATAATTCCTGATACCATTTCGGTTTTTTGATGGTTTCAAAAGCATCATTGAGCCAATCTTTTGCTTCTTTTGGGACTTCTGTTTCTTTTATTCGCAGCTCTCGCTCGATCTTATCTTGAGCAAAAGCAGACAAGTTGATCATCCCAAAAAAAAGCAGCAAAGAAATAAGCCTTAAAACAATCTTTATCATAGATTTTGTTTTTAGCTATCGCTAATTCAATTAGATACGATCATCTCCAGAAAAGGCTTAAGTTTTTGAAGTTATTTTTAGCCTTAGACCTTAAATAGTGCCTAAACTTTATAAAGTTATTTCTTAAAACAATCAGGTTTGAAAAAAAGGCTCGCTCAATAATTTCACTACCAATTAATTAGATCCATCCAATTTCAAATAATTTAACAGCCACTAAAACTTCGAAATAAACCCCAAATATCTTGATGTTCTAAGTTTAACAAGAAATGGAGGGTGGGAAATTGAGAAAAACAACAATCCAAAATCAACAAAGAAAAGATCAATAAGTCAACTCAATTTCAGAAATCAGCTTTTCTAATTTGCTTCTTTCTTTTAATTCAAAAAACCCATTATCCTTAATCCACCACTCCTTGTAGCGCATCAATTGAAGGTGCGTAGAGCGTAAAGGAAAATTTTCTGAGGCAGCCATCTTCTTTACCTGTTCCACCAGCTTATTCAGCGTAGCTTTTAATTTACCCTCAGATTGATTCATCAATAACCCCAACTCCAATTGAGATCCATAGGCCCATATTTCATTTGGATTCTCATTTATCGCATATTCAATTGCAATTTCTGCAGCAGTGACAAACTTTTTTAAAACCTTCCCATTTAATACATAATGCAAACTTATGAATTGCACTAAAGACCAATGATGTGACAAATTAGAGATAGAGGCTTTCTTATACGATTTCAGAGATTCTTCAAGATTTTTCCTTTGCTCGGATTTTAATTCTGAGCTAACCGCATCGCCTAGTTTAGATTTGTAATAATATATTTCTGCTAATCTTTTACTGGTACTCCCCATCAAACCTACCATTTCGAGAGACAATTGGCTATCGCGTCCATTATCATTATCAATCTGTGTAGCTAAAACTCTGATTCGTGAGTTTAAATCATTTATTAAAGTATCAAAATCATCTATTGTCCCTGTTTGGTTTTCTATTAAACGATCAGCATTTGACCTGATGGTTTTTAAAGCTGCCAATTCCCTTTTTATATTATTTTCAAGCAAATAATCGGTATAACCTTCAGGCAATCTCACATAAGCCACCATACTCATCCAGTCATGGGTTTCTTTTAATGTTGAATATAAATTACATCTGGTTTTGTGAATTGCTCTTCTGACATCTTCTCCACCTAGCAATGAATTATAAAAGTCTCTGACAATCACTTTGGCTCCACCGAATGATAGTGGGAGTTGGGAACCTATTACTATGGGGACTCCTCTTTTATGAGTTGAGTGGACAATATTTTTTTCACCACTGATCGGACTAATAAAATTTCCACTATCGCAGATACAATACGTAACTGTAAATGGCTTTACTTTCAATTCATCAAAAATTGTAACAAACTCCTCAACCTTCGTTGGCTTTTGATTTTCATTACTTAGAGCAACTCCAAATTCTCTATCAAATGGTTCTATTATCTCAGTTCCATGTGCCAAGATATGAATATGAGTAAAGGGTTTCCCTGATTGGTCTGCTTCACCAATTTTATTTTTTAGGTCCGCTAGACTCGCATCATGGATTATTGTCAAAACATCATTTTCGTCTGTTTGAACCATATCTTCTGAAATCCATGGTTTCAAAGCCCACCTTAGATAATCTCTATGTTGTTTCCATGGCACTTCACGAAAACTCCCATAGGTGGGATTAGAATAGACAAAAAGAACCTTCGGTACAATTGGCCATTTTTCTTCCTTCGCGATAAAATTCTGCCGTATTCTCCTTGTTAGAATTACCTCTTTATTTTCTTTTGTAAACCAAGGTTCATTTTGGTCATCAAGTAAAAGTTCAAAAGGCAACAATCCCAACTCAGAAGGATTCAGCACCAAATCTATTTGAATCGATCCTTCCTCATCGGTAGAAAAATCAGCCATGAAACTTTTAATAAGTTTAGAGAGCTCAACTATTTTTTCCTGTTTTTCTTCCGGTGTAAAATCACCTTCATAACGAAGATCATATAGTTTTTGAAGCAATTCTTTATGTCCGATGGTGATTTTAACACTTCCTACAGGTTCTGAGGCCTTCAATCTTAAATAAGATTTTTCAGGCATCAAAACACCTGTAGCAAGATCATCAAATCGAAGATATTCTATTAAAATAGACTGCATAGAATATCTTTAAAAATCATCATCGTTTATAACATCTTTTTCAACCTCCACTTCTCCTTGAGTTTCTGCTAAGACGCTGACGCCTTGGCCTAACCACTTTAATTTAAAAAATCTTAAACCAATAATTCCTGTTTCGCCAATAGAAGAGAAGACGCTTTGTTTATTGGATTGTATTTGTAATGCTCCATCCACTTTTCCTCCTTCGACTTGTTTTAAAACATTTGCTGCAGCGGATATTGATATTTCTGTCCCAGCCTCTTTGGAGCAAATAATCACGCTGCCTTCACCATTATAAACAGTAGAAACAACTTTGTATTTTTTATTCCATGAATCTTTCAATGAAAGTTTTCTTCCTACCTCATCGATATTTTTCAATTCATCACTCGTCATTTTGGCTTTTAAAACCATCGAATTTTCTTGGGTAAACTTGAAAAGTAATTTTGCATCAGCATTTCCCAATGATCCAAGTGTTGCAGCTTCACCATTAGCATTTAGTGATTGCATCGAAGTACCATCCGATTTAAAATCAATCGAAGCCTCTGTACCTTTATCAATAACTAGTTCAATTTCAGGATAATCCCTTTTAATATTTCCTACAGTTCTAAACAATCCATCATCAAAAAGACCGAAATCACCAATCTGAAATGTGTTAGTAATCGGAAACCAAGCAGCATGTAGATTAAGCTCCTTTTGTAAAACTTCATTAAATTTTTGTGCTAAACCACCCATATTTTTTTTGTTAAAAGTTAAAAATTCAATTCCATCAATTTACATTCGAAAAAATTAATCTCCTCCTTTTTTAGATTAATTCTGTTTTCTCTATCTCATTTCTCCATCATAGAATCCAATTCTTAAGTTCACTATCAAAAAATATATTCTGCTAAAGTAAGTAACAGACCCTATTTCTTTTTTACGGTTACTTTTTTAGTCATATTTTAGGCTAAACAGTATCAGATCAAAATTGAAATTGTCACTTAGTTTTAGTTATGTGATCTTATTACTTTCAGCTATTTAAAAAAACGGTAATACTCATAGGGCTAGATTGAAGAACACAAGATGAATCTCAAAATTACCATTATGTTAGTTTTCATCTATTCAATATGAAGTATTACACATTCTTAAAAAAGAAAATCATTTTTAAACATAACTTAGAGAATGAGTCCCAACATGATCCAACCAATGAAAAAAAATATACGAAAATCCCTACTCTGCCTTGCAACACTCCTTCTTTTTAATATCCCTGGTTTTTCACAACAAAAAGTGGAATACAAAGAGCCAAAATTCCATACTGATTGGAGTAAACCCAGCGAATATCCAGACAGAATAATTTTGAATTTTGGGCAAAACCCATCAAAAGAAATCAACATTACCTGGAGAACATCCATTGAAATTGATTCTGCCTATGTTGAAATAGCAAAGGCTAGTGGTGACCCGAAATTTTGGCAAAACAAAGAGACTCTTCTTGCTAAAACAGAAGTCTTTGATGCAAGTGAAATAGTTACCGCGGAGGTCTTAGCCCATTACCATTCTTTGGAAATCAAAGGACTGGAAGAGGAAACTATTTATGGCTATCGGGTGGGTGATGGAGAAAGATGGAGTGAATGGTTTCAATTTGAAACTGCTTCTACAAATCCAGATAAGGAATTCTCCTTTCTATATGTAGGAGATGCACAGAATTATATTTTAGAGCTTTGGTCCCGACTGATTAGAGAAGGGTTTAAAACTGCGCCAGAGGCTAAGTTTTTTATTCATGCAGGTGATCTAATAAACTCAGCTCACCGGGAACAAGAATGGCATGAGTGGTTTACTGCTGGAGGCTTTATCCATAGTATGATTCCATCAGTTCCAACGCCAGGGAACCACGAATATAGAGCGAAGGATTCTGTCGAGATGGAAGCTAAAACAAGAAGCTTATCCTTGCAATGGAACCCTCAATTTACGCTTCCTCAAAATGGACCTGAGGGATTGGAAGAGACAGTCTATTATATGGATTACCAAGACACAAGAATCATCGCTTTGAATAGCAACAAAGATTTAGAAATACAGGCTGAATGGCTTGAAAACTTACTTCAAAACACCAAGCAAAAGTGGAAAATCATTACTTATCACCATCCCATGTATTCTGCATCCTCGGGAAGAGATAATGCAACTTTAAGAGAAATCTGGAAACCTATTTTTGATAAATACAATGTTGATCTAGCTCTTCAAGGGCATGATCATAGTTATGCGAGAGGAAGAGTTTCTCCAGGAGAAAACATATTGGAAGGAGTAAATCTTAGAGACCAAACCGGAACAGTCTATGTAGTTTCTGTTAGCGGAGGAAAAATGTATGAAGTTGGAGGAGACTGGACTGAATTAGGTGCCACTAAAGACAGGAGCGGTGAGAATCTTCAGTTGTTTCAAGTAATCACCATCAAAGGGGATCACCTGATCTTTGAAAGCCGAACTGCCATTGGTGAGTTATATGATTCTTTTGAGTTGATCAAAACAGTAAATGGGCCAAATAAATTTATCGAACTGAGAGCAAAAGCAATTGATGAGAAAATTGAGAGTGGGCAAAATTAACCTTCCTCCTTTTCTTATAATACTCTTTAACACCCTTACCGAAACAGTCAAGGTTTTTGCTCCATTCCGATAAACTCAATATTAGGTATATCGCCTATGAAAAAACTTCCACTCATCCAGCAAATCGAGACCATTCATCAAAAACCCTCTTTAAATAAAGTAATGAAAGAATGTGGGTTAAGCCTTAAAGTATTTGAATCCTTTATATTTGAAAGTTAGAAAATGAGGATAAAGATCATCAAATGAAACCTATTAATATTTTTAGTATGAATAAAACTAAAATAACCCTATTCAGCGCTTTTGCATTTACACTGCTAGTTGGATGCTCTAAATACAAACCCGCAACAACAGTTGATAATCAGGAACTAAAAGAATATTATAGTCCAACCGGTTTTGATCCAAATAACGTACCTCCAGACAGCACCTTATTGGATATGACAAATATCGCCGGACCGGACTTGGTTCCTAGTCCTGCTTGTCTTGCTGTTTTGCCAACGGGAGAAGTTTTTGTTGGTGTGGATATGATGGGATCACTCGGAAAAGAACCTGGTAAAGGGAGTATCATCAAGCTTATCGACAGCGATAATGATGGCACCTACGAAACTCATTCTGAATTCGTAAAAGTGGATAATCCAAGAGGTATCATGGCTGTTGGAGATCAGGTTTTTGTGTTACACACCGTTTTCAATGAGACGACAGGTGAGGCTGAAAGAATGGACTTAGTCGAGTTTTTGGATAAAGATCAGGACGGCGTAGCTGATGGCCCTGCAAATCCATTGATTAAAAATATATGTTCTCCCTCATCCTTAAGAAGCAGAGGAACTGACCATGCTACCAATGGCATCCGGATGGGAATAGATGGTTGGATATATATAGCTGTAGGTGATTTTGGATTCCATGAAGCTGAAGATAGGTCTGGAAAGAAGATGACTATGCTGGGTGGAGGGATTGTAAGGGTAAGACCTGATGGTACAGAAATGGAAGTTTATGCTCATGGTACTAGAAATATTTATGATGTAGCGATAGATCCATTCATGAACGTTTATACACGAGGCAACACCAATGATGGCGGTGGATGGAATATCCGTTTCATACATTATGTTCAAAGCGGTGAATTTGGATACCCTACCTTATTCAAAAATTTTACAGATGAAATTATTCCTGCTTTAGCAGATTTAGGAGGAGGTTCTGGTACAGGTAGTTATTTCATGGATGATAGTAGATGGCCTGCCGCTTACAATCATGTGCCGATGATGGCAGATTGGGGAAAAAGTCAATTGTACATTCACAGAGTAACCATGGATGGCCCTGGTTTCACTCAAAAAGATGAGAACTTTATCAAATTATCTCAAATTACCGATGTTGATTTAGATGGATCCGGAAGGATGTTTATGGCAGCATGGGATGGTGCTGGTTATAGAGGAAACCCTGATAAAGGATACGTAGTAAAAGTGGTTCCAAAAGATTGGAATTATGAACCTTTTCCCGATCTGAATTCCGCTTCAGTGGAAGATTTAGGTGAACTTTTAAAAGCTGATAATTCAGTGACTCGGTTTCATGCACAACAAGAATTGTTGACCCGAGCATCTGATGAAGCTGCTATGGTTGCTTTGAAAATAGCTAAAGACAAGTCTCTCCCCCTCCAAAACCGAGTTGCAGGAATTTATACCTATGCTCAAGCAGCCTGCGCTAGTGGTATTGAAGAATTATTAAAATTAAGTGAGGAAGATAAAATTCGGGAATTTGCTTTGAGAGCTCTGACAGACAGAAAAACCTGCTTACAAACTGTTCCAGAAGAACCATTCATTGCAGCAGTTCAAGATGCAAATCCAAGAGTTCAAGCAGCTGCCATTGTTGGTTTAGGTCGACTTGGAAAGAAAGAAGCTGCTGAAAGATTATTAGAAATTAAAGCTCCTGCTTCTGCAAAAATCCCTGAACCAGGAAAAGAAGGCCCTCATGCGACTCCGAATTCAGAAATCATTTTATCTCACCTGGCTGTAAGATCTTTGGTTGAATTAAATGCTGTGGACGCAACCGTCGAGGCTATTAATTCTAATCCTAAATTAGCACTTTGGGCTCTTCGCTATATGCATGATCCAAAGGCAGTTGATGGGTTAATTGCTGCATATGAGAAATCAGAGGATCAGGAATTGAAGGATGAAGTATTAAGTACTCTTTCTCGTCTTTACAAAGAAGAAGCTCCCTATGATGGAAGCTGGTGGTGGAGTACAAGGCCAGACACCCATGGCCCATACTACAAAGCGATTGAATGGGAAGCATCTACAAAAATCAAAGATTTCCTTTTACAGGAATTGAGTAACGCTAACCCTTCAAAGAGGAATTTCTTTGCAGGTCTTAATGATCGCAACAGAATGGAAATTGCAGAATTGGGTACTGTGGTAGAAGAAGTAGTGGTAGAAGAAGAAACCAATGTCGATTTTGAAGCAATTAAAAATAAGAAAGGTCAGGTAGGCCAATCCTCAATAGAAGATGTGATCTTAGCAATGGGCGAAGTAAAAGGTGATCCTGTAAAAGGAAAAGCTTTGTTTACTAGCCAAGGTTGTATTGCTTGTCATAGTATTGAAAAAGGACAGGTAATGAAAGGCCCTTACATGGGTCAAATCGGATCTATCATGAATCGTGACCAAATCACAGAATCTATTTTAAAACCAAATGCTTCGATTTCTCAGGGTTTTGCTTCCTTCTTGATCGATACCAATGATGGTAAATCTTATATGGGATTTGTTACTGCAGAATCAGCTGATGAATTGACTCTTCGCGATATCACAGGCAATCCTACAACTATCGCTAAAAAGAATATCAAAAGCAGAAAAGAAATGGAGAATTCAATTATGCCAGCTGGATTGGCTAACTCTCTATCTTACGAGGAGTTATCGTCTTTAATCACCTTCCTCCAGCAACAAAAATAATTAAGGGCAAAAGTAATCTTAAAGGGCGGGAAAGCAGAGAAATCTGTTTTTCCCGCCTTTTTTTATGAAAAAACTGATATATATCACCTAGAGTCCTGAGTAAAGCCAGCCCGAAAACATCTTTATGCAAACTTTTAGAAAGTAATTTTGGGGCTTCGTTTCAGATGTAATAATATGATTCAAGCAAAATCCCCACATTCTTTCCATATCCCTGTTATGGGATTAGGATTCACTGTTGACAGTCCATTGAAAGTTGCCAAATTTGGTATTTCCAGTGTGATTTCGATTATGGATGATCACTTGTTAGAGGATATGAGAAGGATTTATTCTGAAAAATATGGGATTCTATTCGAGGCAATTTCAGAAAATCAAGAGGACTATCGTGCCAAAAGAATTACGGCTTTTTTAAATCTGACTTTTGATATTGTAGAAAGTCAAATTCAAAAAATCAAAAATCAAAGTTTAGAAAATACCGAATTACTTGAAGATTATTCAGAATTACTTTCTGAAGAGAATCCCTTAAAATCCCTTATTACTGAATTTCTTCAGACAACTGGACCAGAGAGAATTTCCCTTTTTGAAAATATCAAAAAATTGATTCAACCCGGAGCGATTGACGTGAACATCATGACTAAAGTGGATAAACTTAATTATGATACACAAGGCGATATTCTTCCAAGAGAGTTTTCAGATGCCCTTTCTGCCCTTCGCGGGTTTGCCAATTCTAAAATAAATGGATCGGTTGTATTCTCAGCAGGATTAAATCCAGCTTTATACAGCTATGCAGAAAAATTTAATTGTTTTTTTCCGGAAGGAAATAAGGATCCTGAAAAGGGCATTATCCTAAAAGTTTCAGATTATAGATCAGCCTTGATTCAAGGTAAATTCCTTGCCAAAAAAGGACTCTGGGTTTCAGAATTTAGGATTGAATCAGGATTAAACTGTGGTGGACATGCATTTGCAACAGATGGCTTTTTAATAGGCCCCATCTTAGAGGAATTTAAAAGTAACAAAACTACCCTCAAAGAATCTCTCTTTGAAGTTTACCAAAAAGCTTTATCAGAAAAAGGAATCGAAGTTTCTTTGAATCAAGCAAGGATTAAGATCACCTATCAAGGTGGAATTGGTAATGCGAAGGAAGATATTTTCCTTAGAAATTACTATGAGCTGGATGGAACTGGTTGGGGTAGCCCATTTCTTTTAGTTCCCGAAGCAACTTCTGTGGATAATGACACCCTACAAAGAATCATTAATGCAAAAAAATCCGACTTCTATCTAAGCCATGCATCCCCATTGGGAGTTCCTTTTAATAATCTCCGAACTAGTAGCGGAGAAATTCAAAGAAAAGAACGGATCGAGAAGAATAGACCAGGAAGTCCATGCTTTAAAAAATTCCTTTCCTTCAGCACTGAATTTACCGAAAAACCAATTTGCACTGCTTCCAGACAATACCAAAATCTAAAAAGTAAGCAATTCCAAAATGGTGAAATATCCATAGATCAAATGAAGGAAATTGAGGAAAAAGATTGTTTATGTGAAGGTTTAAGTGCTTCGGCAATCTTATCAAATGGAACGATGCCTCGTAGAAATCTAAACGCTGTTACCATTTGCCCAGGCCCTAATCTAGCTTATTTTAAAGGTATTTTCAGTCTCAAAGAAATGGTGGCTCATATTTACGGAAAGTTGAATCTTAATCTAGACCCTGATCGACCCCATGTTTTTGTGAAAGAAGCCCAGTTATATGTAGGCCATCTGAAACAGGAATTTCAAAAACTGGTATCAAGCCCTTCTTCAAAGCAGGAAAACTATTTGGAAAAATTCAGAAATAATCTAGAGCAGGGAATAGAATATTATCAAGACCTGCTAAAATCTGTACAAATTGACTCTGAAGAAATTTACTGGAAAATGAAGGAGCAATTACAAACCTTAAAACAAGAGTTATACTTATTAAAACCCAATTTAATCTAATTTAAAGTTGTTTTTTTAAATCCCTGTTTTACTAAGACAGGGATTTTTTTTGTTATTTCTTTTCTTTCTGATAAATCCTTAAGCCTAGGTTGGTTCAATGCCAACAATATTTTACTTTAGAAATTGGATTTGTTTCAACAATTGGATTTTGCCCAAAAACCTAGCATTTATGAAAAAGCCTATTTATTTATTTGCCCTAGTAACGGGTATTATTTTTTCCTGTTCTGAGCCTCAAAAAGCAAAACTTTCTGATGAAGACTATCAGCAATTGACTGACGAGCAAAAAAGATCAGTTGAATATGCGGTAGACGGAATAGTCGTTGCCGATGATCGCTTGGACTTAACACTCTTTGCTTCTGAGCCCATGATGTCCAACCCCACCAATATGGATATTGATGATAGAGGAAGAGTCTGGATTGCTGAAGCCTATAATTATAGAACGGCTCTGAATCCAAGAAATCCTACCAGAGGAGAAGGAGATCGGATTCTGATCATGGAAGACACAGATGGCGATGGTGTTGCAGATGAATCTAAAGTATTTTATCAAGGAAATGACATCAATGCCGCTTTGGGAATCGCAGTTTTTGGAGATAAGGTGTATGTTTCCGTTAGCCCATATGTCTATGTTTTCACAGATGCTGATGGCGATGATGTGCCAGAGAAAAAAGAAATTTTATTCGAAGGTGTAGGAGGCGTGCAACACGATCATGGGATGCATTCCTTTACATTTGGTCCTGATGGAAAATTATATTTCAATTATGGCAATGAAGGAAAAGGAATCCATTATGCGGACGGATCTCCTATTCTCGATCCATTAGGCAGACCTGTCAATAGCCAAACCCAACCCTACCGTGAAGGAATGGTTTTCAGAATGGATCCAGACGGATCGGATGTTGAAGTTTTGGCTTGGAACTTCAGAAACAACTTTGAGGTCGCAACTGACAGCTATGGTAGAATGTGGCAATCCGATAATGATGATGACGGAAACCGAAGTACCAGAATCAATTATGTGATGGATTATGGAAACTATGGTTTCAAAGATGAAATAACCGGTCAAGATTGGAGAGCAAGAAGAATCAACATGGAGGATTCTATTTACAAACAACATTGGCACCTGAATGATCCAGGTGTAGTTCCAAATTTATTGCAAACCTATGCCGGTTCTCCAACGGGGATATTGATTTATGAAGGGAAATTACTTCCTGAAGAGTATCAAAATCAAATGATCCATTCCGATGCAGGACCAAACATTGTTAGGTCTTATCCTATTACTTCAAATGGTGCAGGATTCGATGCTAAAATCATCAATATTCTGGATGGAAATACTCGTGACAACTGGTTCAGACCATCGGATGTAACAGTGGCGCCAGATGGATCTTTATTTGTTTCCGATTGGTACGATCCAGGAGTGGGTGGCCATGCGATGGGCGATTTAGATAAAGGAAGAATTTATAGAGTAGCTCCAAAAGGAGTGAAATATAAAGTTGAGAAGCCTGATTATTCATCTATTCCATCCCTGATCAAGCTATTACAAAACCCGAATCGAGCAACACACTTCAAGGCATTTATGGCTTTGCAAGAAAAAGGAGCCGAAGCAAAAGACGCTTTGGAAAAACTATTTGCTGAAGGTGAAAGCAGAATGCGCGCAAGGGCTTTCTGGGTTTTGACCAAACTACCAAACGGAAATGATTATATCAAAACTGCCTCCACTGATGCAGATGAGAATATCCGCGTATCTGCCGTCAGGGCATATCGAAACAATAAAATGGATGACACGGACTTTTTACTGAAAATGGCTGAAGATGAATCCTCAGCAGTAAGAAGAGAAATTGCATTATCAATTCGCTACAAAGAAAATTCTGAGGTTTGGCAAAAACTGGCTTTCAATTATGAACCTGGGGACAGATGGTATTTGGAAGCTTTGGGAATCGCAGCAGAAGGTTTTTGGGATGAATATTTACCAGTTTATCTGGGAAATGCCGGTTCCGGATGGATGGAAAGTCAGGCTGCTAAAGACATTGTTTGGAGATCTAGAGCAAAAAATACAGCTGATCTTTTAGGGAAAATCATTCTTACCCAACCTGGCAGAAATAATCAAGCTTTCTACAGAGCATTGGATTTTCAAAATCCAGCAGAGAAAAATGGTACATTGAAGTCTCTTTTGGCAAATGCACCTGAAGAAGATCAGTTGATTATTTTGAGGCAAATCAACTTTGACCCTAATAAGCCGGATAATCAAGTGTTATCCTTAGCAAAGCAAACTGCTATTGAAATTTCTGATGACAGGGATTTCTTGGATATCGTCAGCAAGTATCAATTGAAAGATGACAAGGATCGGTTGGAAGCTTTGGTTTACCAAAGTGATAACAATCAGCATTCTCAGATGGCAGCAAATATCTATGCTTCACTCTATGGAATGAATGACATCGAGAAGGCTTTTGAAAATAAAGATCAAGAAAAAGCGATTTTAGCCATTAAGAAATTTGGAGCAATAGATAATGAGGCAATGGCTAAAATGCTTTCAAAATACTATGTAGACGAGTCCAAATCACTTGAAATAAGAACTGCAGCAGCAGAAGCGGCAAAGGGATATAACTCAGAACCTTACCTATGGGAGCTTGCAAAAACCAATAAAATCCCGGCAGACATGCTTCCAATTGCGCAGAAAATCCTCCTTTCTTCATGGAATGGAAGCATTCGTACAGAGGCAAATGACTTCTTTGGCGACTCTGCTAAAAGTGAATACGATATAGCCAAAATGGTTGCTGCCACGGGTTCAGTGGAAAATGGAAAAACCATTGCTTCCGGGTATTGTTTAGCCTGTCATAAAATCGGAAATGAAGGTATTGATTTCGGTCCAGGCTTGTCTGAGATAGGAGACAAATTATCTAAAGAAGCACTCATGAATTCTATTATCAATCCATCTGAGGGTATGGGCTTTGGCTATGAAACCCAATTGGTCAAAATGAAAGATGGTACTGAATTCACCTGCATTGTCAATTCCAAAACAGAAAATGACTTGGTAGTGAAATTGGTTGGAAGCGGGGAACAGAAAATCTACAAGTTGGTAGATGTGGAAAGTGTCACTCAGCAGGATGAATCGCTCATGCCGAAATTCCCGCTTTCAGAAACGGAGATTGTTGATTTGGTTAGCTATCTGGAAACTTTGAGAAAGTAATTTTTACAATTCAATTGAAAACAAATCCCAGTTTATGAAAATAGGCTGGGATTTTGTTTTAGACTCTTAAAGATCATATCAAACTTCTTCAGATCCCATTTCAAGAATGAAAATTCAATTAGGCCTTCTAACATTACTTTTTACTTTTCCCATAAAGCTTCTTTTAGCTCAGCAATCTGAGTTTGTTTACGAATCCGAAACCCTTCAAATCGAGCAAATCAGTCCAAATACTTTTGTCCACATCAGTTACTTGAATACCGAGGATTTTGGAAATGTAGAATGCAACGGAATGATAGTCATCAGCCAAAAAGAAGCCCTAGTTTTTGACACTCCTGCTAATGATGAAGCAAGTCTGGAATTGATCAATTGGCTGGAAAAAAACCAAAAAGCAAAAGTCAAAGGAGTTATTGCCACACACTTCCATTGGGATTGCTTGGGAGGATTAAA
>NZ_JAHEBC010000069.1:15317-16011 GCF_024642405.1 Algoriphagus sp.
AGCAAATCAGTCCAAATACTTTTGTACATATCAGCTATCTGAATACGGATGATTTTGGCAAAGTTGCCTGCAATGGAATGATCGTATTAAATTCAGGAGAAGCATTGGTTTTTGACACTCCTGCTATGATGAAGCAAGTCTGGAATTGATCAATTGGCTGGAAAAAGATCAAAAAGCAAAAGTCAAAGGAGTCATTGCCACACACTTCCATTGGGATTGCTTGGGAGGATTAAACGAATTTCACAAAAAAGATATCCCATCCTATGCGACTGATAAAACCATCAAGTTTGCCAAAGCGGAAGGATATCCAATTCCTAAAAATGGCTTCAAGAAAAAACTGAATCTTCAAGCTGGAAATTTAAATGTGATCAACCAATTCCTAGGAGAAGGACATACGAAAGACAATTTCGTAGCCTATGTCCCTTCCGATAAAGTAATCTTCGGTGGTTGTATGATTAAAGCTTTAGGAGCTGGAAATGGGAATCTTGAAGATGCTAATGTAGCTGAATGGTCTGTCACAGTCTCAAAAATAAAGACCACTTTTCCTGAAACCAAAATCGTCATTCCTGGTCATGGTAAAATCGGAGGGATGGAATTACTGGATTATACAATTGAGTTATTTTCAAAGTAAATACTTTGATCAACTGAACTCTTGACTTTATTATTTCATTAGAAAATTGGAACCTGAAATTAA
>NZ_JAHEBC010000332.1 GCF_024642405.1 Algoriphagus sp.
ATTATTCAAACCCTCGGAACTCCGAGGGTTTTTCTTTTTCTTGCGAACTTTTACAATGAGGTCGAATCTATCATACAAATCGGCATTCTGGTTAGTCAGTTTGGCTATCATAATCGCCAAAATCTTGTTTTTACTCCGTCCGGAGTTGGATCTTTTTACCGAAGAGGCTCAGTATTGGCTTTGGTCAAGGAACCTAGCGTGGCATTATTATTCCAAACCACCATTAGTTTCATTCCTAAACTATATAAGCACCTCAATTTTTGGAAACAATGAATTTGGGGTTCGTTTCAATCCAATCATTTTTGGGTTGGGTACTTCTTGGGTTACATATCGATTTGGCTCCTACCTTTATGGAGAAAAAGTAGGGTTTTGGGCCGCTTTTATTTTACAGGCTATGCCTTTCTGGTGGTTGATTTCTTCTTTTCACACCACCGATACTTCGCTCACATTCTTTTGGTCACTAATGATTTATTGGCTTTATAGAGCAAATAAAGAGCAAGAAATTAAATGGTGGGTTTTTGCAGGCTTGGCTGCGGCACTGGGATTGATGGCTAAAGTTGTCATGCTATTAGTAATTCCATATTTGATTTTATTTTTTTGGCAGGAAGGGAGTATCGGCCGAAAATGGAAAAAAATGATACTTTTTTTCTTGGTAATGGCTCTTGGCTTCATTCCAGTTCTAGTCTGGAATTTCCAAAATGACTTTATGACTTTCAAACACGTAGCCAATTTGGCAGGGGCCGGTGGAGGGGCAGGTGGAGAAGAATCTTCATTTGAAATCGGTAAATCACTAGGACGTTTTTTCGAATTTATAGGTGGACAGTTGGCGATGATTTCCATTTTTCTTTTACCGTTAGTCTATGGTTCGGTCAAGAATGTGATTAAATATAGAAGTCAGGAGAAATTTTACTTGGTGTTGCCTGCATTATTGACTTTTGTAGGCTTCGGATTTCTCAGTTTTTTCACCGAAATATTAGTGAATTGGACTATTTTTTCATACATGGGTTTGCCAATTATACTTAGTGCTTGGGTCGTGGATCAATCTGAAAAATGGCTCAAATTCAGAAATTGGGCTGTTGCAATCAGTGTTGGCCTCCCATTACTTTTGATGTTACCGGATTTTACTTTTTTCAAATCAATTCCTGTCATAAAAAATGGAGAAAAGCTTTTATATAGAAGAATGTCAGGTTATGACCCCTTGGCATCCAGAATTGATTTTCTGGAGGACAGTTTAGGATTGGAAGAAGTTTTTGTGTTTTCTGAAACTTACCACATGGCGTCGGAACTTTCCTTCTATTTAGAAGATAATCCTCAAACGTATATGTTAAACATGGGAGCTAGAAAGAATCAATTTGACCTTTGGCCAGGGTTGGAGCAATTTGTTGGAAACGAAAAAACAGGGATTTTCGTAAGTTGGAATTATGATTCTCCTGGTAAATTTGCCCGATTTGAAACTTTAGAATATGAAGAAGATTTTCAGGTTTATTTTAGAGGTGATTCACTTAGGAAGGCAAAAATCCAGATTTGGAAAAATCTACAGGGATTTGATCCATACATTCCAGAGACATATTGATTTTACTTCTTCTTTAACCAATAATAGATTTTCCCGTTTTCTTTTATCAATTCACTAAAGTTCGGACTGCTAATATTTTGTAGTAGGAATGGGATTTTTTTGGAATCCCAATTTACAGAAGCTAATTGGACCTCGTAATTCTGGATAGGTAATTTTTCCAGAAGTTTATCCTCAACAATTAGATTTGGGTAATTCTTGGATTCCATGATGAGTTCTTCATCTGTCTTACTTTTTTCTCCGGTAAGATCTGTCATGTAAAATGATGGACCCAAATAGACTCTGATTTTGCTACTCACATGTATATTTCCAATAAATCCTATTTCCTCTTTTGGATCAATCGAATTGGTTTTGACGAAATCAGATATTTGTGATCCTTGTTCAGGGAGTGAGATTTTAGCAGTGGCAGTAGAAAGAATGAAAAACAAAAGGAGGATAGAATATGATAATGCTTTCGGGAGTTTATCACCTTTTAGATTAAGGCGGACTAAAAATGCTAGAATTATTATTCCGCAAGCAATTTGAAGGTAAATCCAAAGGGAACTTCCTAATTGAAGATTTATCCAAAGTGAAAAAATTAAAATAATCGTATTTAAGGCAAGAAAGACCCAGGTGCTAATTTTTAGACCAAGTCGTCTCGCTTCAAAACCACCTCGCACTAAAATCCAGCCTAATAATACAGCCAATACTGGAGCTACTGGTAAAAGGTAGCGTTCGTAAAATTTGGCAGTAAAAGCTCCCATTCCTAAAACTGCAATGATCCATAATAGTGCAAAACCAAAAAAAACTTTGTTTTCATTCCAAGTGGTTTTGATGTCTTTTTTGAGTTTTGCAGCAGCTAAGAAATTCCAGGGGATATAAATAGCTATTAGGAATGAAATAGCCAGTAATCCATTTTTTAGGATCAATAGATGTCTTGAGGTCATTCTACTACCCAACTGATCATCAAAAAAGCTATTTAAATAAGTTGGGCCGTGGATTATCCACATTGCTATAAACCAAAAAAGTCCGATAATCACAGCTACCACAATGGATGGAATGTGAAGGATTGTCTTAAAAGAAATTTTCTTCCAGGGATTAACTAATAGATAAATAAATGCTATTCCACCCATTCCTACTGCTGGAAGCCCTTTGATTTCAAATGCAAATGCCAAACTTAGATATAGAAGCCAGAGGTATTTTTTTGGAGTTTGATCTCCAAATTGAATAAGGGCAGCAAACCCAATGGCACTGGAAGTCATAGTAAGTCCTAATAAAACATCAGGAATGGATCGTGTCGCCGCAAAAATCAGAACAGGGTTGGCAGCGATGATCAGGGAAGATATCCCAGCAATTTTTTTATCCTGAAAAAGGATTTTAGCCAACCAATAGGTTAATCCAACTGTCAAAGCCCCGGCAATCAGGAAAAATATTCTGGAAGAAAATGCACTCACTCCAAAAAGTTTAAATCCTGCCAGAACCACCCAATAGGTTCCTATAGGTTTTCTGAATCTCAATTCTCCATTTCCAAGATAGGTAGTCAAGTAGTCTCCATTTTGAAGCATTTTTACTGCAGCATCTGTATAATACATTTCATCTGGAAAATGCATATGAAAGCTCAAGGCAAATGGTCCCACCAAAATGGCGAATGCTGCCATAACTACCCACGGATTGATCTGGTACTCTCTCAAAGACATCTTGCAAAGATAAGACGATTGAACGATGTCACACCAAATTTTCATTGGCATGCGGTAGCCATTTGTTGGTTTATTGTCATCGGAAGTATTTTCCCGTATTTTTGCCCAAATTTAAAACCATGAGCAAGCCCCAATTGTCAGTAGTAATTACAGTTTACAACGAAGAGGAAAATATTAAACCTTTGTTGGAGGCTACCTACTCAGCCCTGAAAGAAATCGATTATGAAGTAATTTTGATCGAAGATGGGTCTACTGATAAGACTGTTGCAGAGGTGAAAAAATATGCGAATGATCGAACCAAACTGATCATTTTCAACAGGAATTATGGGCAGACCACTGCTTTGGCAGCGGGAATTGATATGGCCAAAGGAGAATATATTGCGACTATGGACGGAGATTTGCAAAATGATCCAACAGACATACCAATTATGCTTAATATGGCTATAGATGATGATTGGGATGTAGTAGCCGGCCGAAGGGCAAATAGAAAAGATGGTTTTGTTCTCCGTAAGATTCCAAGCAAAATTGCCAATTGGGTAATCAGAAATACGACTAAAGTTTATTTAAAAGATTACGGATGTACGCTTCGGGTGTATAAGGCTGAAATTGCTCAGGGAATGGGGTTATATGGAGAACTTCATCGATTTATCCCAGTATTGGCAAAACAAGAGGGAGCGCGGATGACAGAAATGGATGTGAAACACCATCCTCGAATTCATGGAGAATCCAAATATGGATTGAGTCGGACTTTTAAAGTTATGGCAGACTTGATACTCATGCTCTTTTTTCAGAAGTATTTTCAAAGACCGATTCACTTGTTTGGCGGAATTGGAATAGTGGCTTTTTTGATTGGATTTCTGATAAACTTCTATTTGCTGATTCTAAAAATTATGGGGGAAGATATTTGGGGAAGGCCAATCATGATTTTAGGCTTTATATTGGTTCTAGGAGGAATTCAGTTTATTACTACGGGAAT
>NZ_JAHEBC010000333.1 GCF_024642405.1 Algoriphagus sp.
ACCTTTTGATAGGCAGATTGGATTCGAGGAGATTTATTTGTTATTCGATCCATCTGTTCGATGGCTCTCAAATAATCATTCGTATTAACCAGGGCTTCTGAAAGCAAGGTTTCCATTTCTGTTTTCTGGCTTCCATTTGGATATTTTTCTAGATACTCATCTAAGGCAAGAATAGCAGCTTGAAAACTACCCTTTTGAAGGTTTACTTTTGCATAATTTACAAGAGCATCCTCCTGGATTTTCTTGTTGAATTCTGCTTTAGATGCTGCTGAAAAACTAGTTGAGGCAAACTGGAAGTTTTCTAGTTTTAAATAAGAATGTCCCAAATAATAGCTAGAAGCCTGGCCTAATTCATCGGTTGCTGAAGCTGAGTTTTTAAGGTATTCTGCAGCCCTTCCATAATTTTGGATTTCAAAAAGTGAAATCCCTGCTTTATAGATTTCTTCTCTAGAAAGTGTTCCTTTTCTAGAATTGATATACGCCTCATAATTTTTAGAAGCATTTGGATAATCCTTTTTAGCAAAATAGGCCTCTGCCAAATACAAGTTGATTATTTCAGGTTTTTCAAGCTGTTGGCCTGTACCCAGTTTGGGTTCAGCATAATTAATCAGTTCATCGTAATTCCCCTGATTATAATATAAAGATGCTATTAAATAGGGTACTTTACCGGAATAAAAAACATCTCTGGATGCTGCCTGTAGATCAGAAATAGCTTTTGAGTTTTCCTTATTTTCTAATGCTATATAACCACTATAATAATAAGCATCAGGAGCAACGGATGTATTTAATACTTTTGCCTGATCAAAATAAGGTGCTGCTTGATCATAACTCTTCATCTGGAAATGAGAAAAACCTTGCTTAAAATACAAATCTGCTCTATTCTCATCACCCAGACTGGTTGGATTCACTAACGAATAGCTATCGATAGCGTCTTTATAGTTTCTTTTATAGAAAAAATGATCTCCGAGATACAACCCAGCTGAAGTAACTGTAGGGTGATTTCCATTTTCATAGATATAGGACTTCATTAGACCTGGCCCATCAGGACTCTCCAGTTGCAAGGCAGACATTGCTCTGTAGAGTTCTGTAGATTTTTTTTGTTCCTCCGTTAAATCTTTGCTAAGAAGTCTGGTATTATCATACAGCGTAGCTGAAAAAAGTTGTTTATCGAAAAGCTCAAGTTGATGATCAAGAGGATACTGAGGACTGGTTTGAAAGAGTGTGGACTGAGAAAAAGCATCCAAACTCAAACCTAATCCAGCTAGTAACACCAAGTAATATTTCATAGATTATAGTTGGTTTTAGCAACAAAAAAATAGTTAAAATCAATTCTATCTTCACTTGATAAAATCATTTTGAAGAAAACTGATAAAAGACAATTTTTCAGAGCTATTTAGAAATCTGCTTCGGTAATCAATGTAGTATTTTGTAAACAAGCTCTCGGAGGATTTCAGCATCTGTCATACTTCCGGAGTCAACTCCTTTAGAACGAAGATCTGCCTCTTTGATGTATGTAAACACATCAATTACCTTGCCCAATTTATAGTTACGGGCGGATTGTAAATACTCTCTGGCAACAAATCTGGGCACACCGATTAAAGACGCTATTTGATCATCGGATGCCTGACCGGCTTGATGAATAAGTGCCAGTTTTGAAAAATAATTATACATCAATGCAAAAAGTGGGATAAGCGGGTGAGATTTAGGGTTTTGAATAAAGTAATTAATTATCTGATTAGATTTAATTGCATCTCTTACTCCAATAGCTTTCAGTAATTCGAAATTATTATAATCCTTATTTATGCCAATGAACTTCGAAATTTCGGCTATTCCAAATTTGGTAGGTTTTTGAAAATTGATCAACATTTTTCCAACCTCATTGGTCATCACCTCCAAGTTATTGCCGATTGCCTCCGCTAAAAACTGGGCTGCTTTAGGTTCTATGTCATGACCAATATCCTTGAAATACTGGAGCACCCATTCTGTTAATTTATAATCTGGTATTTTCTCAGAAGTGACGTAAACTGAATTTTTTTGAAGTACTTTAGACAGCTGAGTTCTTTTATCCAGTTTTTTATACTTATGAGCAAAAACCAGAATCGTACTAGGCAAAGGGTTTTGCGCATAGCCCATCAATAAATTCTGAGAGTCCTCTTTCCCCAAATCCGATAAACTTTGAGCCTCTTTGACAATTACAACTTGTCTTTCGGCCATCATTGGAAATTTCCTGGCATTATTAATTATTTGTCCAATGTTACTGTCTTTTCCATAAAGAACTATCTGATTGAAACTACGCTCATGTTCTGCAATGGCATTTTTCTCGATAAAATCAGAAATTTGATCTATATAAAAGGGCTCGTCTCCTTCCAAAAAATAAATAGGAGCAAACTTTTTCTCTTTAAGATCTTTAAGTACAGTTTGTGGTGAATGGGCCATGTATAATAATTACTCTAAAGCTTAAAGATAATAGCGGGATTGGATTGGGTGCAAAAAGCTTAGAAAGATTATTTGTTAAACTATTCCACCCTTACCTTTGTATTATTAATAAAAAGAGGAAAAAATGAATTTCGAGAAAGGAATAGAATTGTATAAAGCGGGCAAATTTGAGGATGCTCTTTCCGTGTTTAACCAATTGATTTCAGATTCTGAAAAATCAGCGGAGTTGCACCTATTCCGGGGAAGAGTTTTGTCCCGATTAGGGAAAACTGATGAAGCATTGATTGATTTCGACTTAACAGTAGAAATTGACCCTTATAATACAAATTATATTTCTGATCGTGCTGTGGTTCTTCATTTGTTAAAAAGAGATGAAGAAGCTTTAATAGAGTTTGACAGAGCAGCAAATTTAGACCCCAAAAACCCTTATAGATATAGCAGTAGGGCCTATTTTAAAGATAGAATCGGCGATTTAAAAGGAGCCATCGAAGATTATGAAAAAGCTATTGAATTAGATCCTGAAGATGCTGTTTCCTTCAACAATAAAGGACTTGTGGAAGAAAAACTCGGATACAAGGAAAGATCAAAAAAGAGTTTTGATAAAGCGGATAAATTAGTTGGATACCAGCCAAGTTCACAAGCCTCAAATCCTTCCCCTGCAGATAGCAAAGCATTAGACGAAAAAGAAACATTTAGAACTAAAGAAAAATTAACTCCTTCTTACTATCTAAAAATTATAGGATCCATATTTAAGGATTCCAAAACGAGAAAAGAATTCAAAGAATTTATATTAGGGGTTTTCAAGAAAAAATAACTAGAAAGATTTTATGACCCATAATGGCTTATTGATAAAATAGGCCATTTTTTTTGATAGATTCTTCGAGAAGATTTGGTCAAAAAATGATTTCTTCTTGCTTAATGTAACTAAAATATCCCCCTTAGAAGATTGAAGATAATTTTCAAGCCCAAGTGCCAACTCATCCCGATAGGATTTTAACACATAATTTACTTTTTCATATTTCACAAACGGTGAAATTTCATCAATCATTTCCAGATGCAGGGATTTGTCTATAGCCTTATGGGTACTGCTTATATGGACTATATCAATTTCAGAATCAAAAAAACTTGCGAGTTCAATTATTTTTTGAATTGCAATCTTATCCTCTTCTAAATAGTCACTTGCATATACCAATTTTCTTGGCTTCTTGAAAAATACTTTTCTAGGTACTACAAATACATCTATTTCTGCTTCTTCAACAATTCTGCTTGTTTTGGAACCTATGATATGTTCTCTCAGGTCATTGATACCTTCGGTACCCATTACAATCATGTCAGCTTTAATTCTTTCGGCTTCTGCCAAGGTTGTAGCAACAATTTTACCATTATCAAATCCTACTAAACAGCTCTTAAGGCCTTTTGGTAAACTTTCTTTTAAGACTGCCTGTTGAAGATTGGTTAATTTTTCCTTAATAAATTCCACTTGATGATAGCCTTTTGAATCAAGTGGAGATAGCTTTTCATAATCTTTTTTATTTAGAACATGAAATAATAATAAATCAGCTTTAAATAACTCACCAAGTTTAGCCGCATATTCAATGGCATTCAGAGAACATTCCGAAAAATCTGTAGGGCAAAGTATGGTAAAAGTATTAGACATATCTAAAAATTTTAATAGCCTCTTTCTCGAATAACGAGATTATTGAGGGGCTGGTTGGATCGAATTCTATGAATATTATCTACAACTTGAGGGGCTGCAGCTCTTGGATTGGTCACACTGGCAATATGT
>NZ_JAHEBC010000334.1 GCF_024642405.1 Algoriphagus sp.
TCCTGATAGAATATTTCGGGTTGCTCATGTTGAGGACCATGTGCACATTCAGCAATTTTCACAACTTCTTTTTCGCTTGGATCCGTACCCAAATTATCATAAACATAATCGGCTAATACGGCCGGCACGACACCATCATCTGCCCCCCACAACATTAGAGCAGGGATTGTGATATTTTTCAATTCTGGAGTATAATTCAGATCATCCCATAATTCCATCGTCTTTTTCTTATAAAATGCGTCCGAGTAAAAAGACAGCGAGAACATTGATTTAAATATCAAATCCTTGTATGGGGTTGGGTTTTCAGCTTGAACTGCATCCCAATCATAGGCATCTCCCTTGAGTGCGGCAACGTATAAGTATGGTTCAATTACGGAGTAATTTCCCGGTGCTGGATTTGCTTCGTAGAAATCAATAATAAATTGCCAATAAGCCAAATCTGCTCCTGGTTTGGCCATCTCGGCAGGTACTCGTTCTAAAATCCAATCCTTCATCATTTGAGACTCCAATTCGCCATAAAGAGAACCATCAAGATCAATCCATCCTTTAAAATTATTCGAATGACCATCTCTACCTAGGTATCCTGCTGACAACTGTCCACCCCAACTGTGTCCCAACATAAACAACTTCTTATTTGGGTACTTTTTCTGGATTAGCTCTACAATTTTCTCTGTGTCCTCAATATATTGATCTGGGTTTTGATACTCAGTATTGGAATTTCCTTGAGTCATTCCTGACAACCTTTGATCCCAATAGACCATCAAATAATCATTTTCAAGCATTTTAAACCCAGTGGCTATATGTTGCTCCATTCCTGAGTCTCCTGGGCCACCATGAACCGTAATGATCATAATATCAGAAGAGAAGTTACCTTTTACCCAGACTGGCATTTGTGCACCTTTATGTGATAGATGAAAGAAATCACCATCAATTTGGAATTCTGTTTTTTCACAAGCGCTCAGAATAATGCTGATTAAGAAAATATATAAATAAGTCTTTTTCATATTTACCTAGTTTTAAACGTATGTGTTAGCCCCATTTGTAGTGCCCAGTAAGGAAGATTGAGAGGTCTAAATCCAAGATCCCAGAAAATCTTAGGTCTAATCCATATGAGATCTACCCCTTTCTTTTCCTTTGATAGATTATAACCTGCCCCCATAGTTATTGAAGGCATAAAACCAATAACAGTTTTATTACCATGGGAAATGCCATAGCTATAATCATCAAAAAACCATATATCATTTTTAAACTTTTTTCCAATCAGGCCAAGACCTATTGCTTGTTCTAACATAAATCCAGACTCAAAATATTTTCTAAATCCAGTATGGACATCAAAAGTTAATGCATTGAAACCCGGATTTGAATGAAGTCCAAAGTCTGCTCTTATAGGAATAGAGAAGTCTTCTGCATGCATTTTTTCATATTCAAATTCGAGTACTATTCCTGGATTTGAAATATTTTCTCCAAAATATCCAATTCCAGCATTAATCCGGGTTTGCCCTACCGCAAAAAACGAATACAAAAGGCAGCATATCAGTGTTATAGTCCTTTTCATAATTATTTCGATAGTGATTAATTGGCATCAATCAGGTTCAATGTGCCAGAGACTTTTTGGGTAATTGAAGGATTCCCCTTGTAGGAAATTGTAGAAACTCCATCAACATCAATGTCTAGTTCTTCCTCGCAAGACACTTCCAAATTTCCTTCACCGGATATATCTAGAGTTGTAGACTGCGTTAACAGATTAAAATTATTTACCACCGTTTGACCAGAACTGAATATAGTTTGGGAGTTAACTTTTCCTTTCAGGTTCATGGTCGACTTTCCTTCGGCATTAATGAAGAGGTTGTCCAGATCTAGGTCACCATCTGACTCTATAATGTTTTCGCCAGAGGCTTGAATTTCGTTTATATCAGGAACTGTGATTACTATCCAAACGCCAAAATTGGTATTGAAGCAAGTGATGTTGTTATCATACCCTATTTCCAGTTCTCCGCTGACTACCTTGTATCTTATGGGTTGCATCAATTCAGGCTCTGCAAACACTGTTACTTTTTGAACAGACCCTTGTTTTATTCTTAGGTTAACTGGACCTGAAATTGATATTTTATCAAACTGAGTTATGGAAATATCATATTCATTCACGACTCCGGAGCCCGTTAAACATAAGTTTTCGTCCTCTATACAAGATTGAAGAAAAGTGACACCAGCTAAGGCGAAAATAAACAGAGCTTTTTGAAAGTAGGTTTTTATAGTAGTTTTCATGGCTTTAGGTTTTATACTAAAGATCGATAAAAAACCACCTAGGTTCGGTTTTATCAATGATTTGTCGCCGAAGTCGATAAAAAATAATCTGAAGTCGATAAAGAATTAACTGTTAATCCAACTTCTGAAATTGGCAGCTCTTTTCTGGCTAACTTGAATAGTATCAAAAGCAGGAAAAATAATAACATTTACCTTTCCATTGGTCCCAGATGTAAAAGATTTACATGCCTCTCGGTTAATAATAAGTTGTCGGTTTACGCGAAAGAAGTGACTGGAAGGCAAGGTTTTCTCGAAATGGTCAAGGTTCTCAGAGAGTAAAAATTCCTCTCCTTCAAACGTGATTAAGAAAACTATTCCTTGTTTTAATTGGATACAAGAAACATTGGAAAATTTAACTGGAATTTTCTTACTGCCTTTTCTTCCAATAATTGGTGCCAGAGAAACATTTTTTTCTTTCTCGGAGGCCATTTCTTTTTTTAAAAGATTTTCTACCACAAAAAATAAATTGATAATAAGAATCAATAAAAACTGAGGAAAGAATTCATACTTAAAATAATTATCTTCGAGAAGGTCTTGGTGCCAGATAAATTCCCATTGGATATAAGTGATAAGAATTGAAAGAAGTGCCGGTACTATAATGGCAAATAAAAGTTGATTGATAATTCGTTTAAAAGTATCATTCGTCCATTCAAATTTATTGTTTAAGAAAAGATTTACCCGATCAATAAATTCTAAAATGATATAAACACTGATGAACGTCACCAGCATATCTAAATAATGTAAAGGCTTCTGAAATTGATTTACCCAGTCATCTTTCCCTATTAGAATAAGGATATTGGCAATAAATAGAGAAATAAAAACATTTCGAATCCAACGTTGGCTTTTGGCTTCTTTCTTTATTAAATCAGTCATTACATAACTAATTTAAAAAATTATTTTGGTTGAGAGGGGGAATTTATTCTCTCATTCATTAGCAAAATGAATTTTCTTTTTTAAACCTTCTACTCTATTTCGATTTCCTATTTTTTCATGTAAACACATTCTCTACTATTTGTAAGCTTTTTGATATGATGGTTATCTGGATGCAATCCCAAACCATTAAGCCTAATAATAAAGCCTAATCCTAAAAATCCACGATTAGATTTTTATATGTTTGGGAAATAGGAATAGTTAGTGTTCTGCTTTTGACCCCAACCAATGTTTTTATCAGTTATCTCAGAGATAAGTACCACTTCTTGGATTCTTAGTTTTTTGGCGGCTTTTGTGATTGGAATGTCCAAAGCCGGTATCAAAGGAATTGCTATTATCAATGTGACTTTTATGGCTATCGCCTTCGAAGTCAAACAATCAACTGGGATCGTATTACCACTTTTAGTAGTGGCAGATATATTTGCAGTGATCTATTACAACCGGCATACCCAATGGGGTTATGTGGCTAAATTTCTTCCTTGGATGATTTTGGGAATAATTCTGGGGAGTTGGATTGGTATGGATTTACCTGAGCAAAGCTTTAAAATCGGGATGGCGCTCATTATATTCTTGGTCTTAGGAATTATTGTTTGGTGGGATCAAAAAAAGACGAAAACGGTTCCTACTCATTGGGCTTTTGCAAGTGGTGTTGGAACCTTGGCAGGCTTTACAACCATGGTTGGGAACCTAGCGGGTCCAATCTCCAATATTTACTTTTTAGCGATGCGACTTCCAAAAAATCAATTTATAGGTACTGCGGCATGGCTTTTCCTGATCATCAATGTGTTCAAATTACCCTTTCATTTTTTCCTTTGGGATACGATTTCCGAAGAAACCCTCCTACTCGATTTGAAATTGATCCCAGGAATTGTTTTGGGATTTGTATTGGGAATCAAGCTGGTAAAGTTGATCGATGAAGCATTTTTCAGAAAAATGATTTTGGTTTTGACCGCTTTGGGGGCGGTTATTATTTTGTTTAAATAG
>NZ_JAHEBC010000070.1 GCF_024642405.1 Algoriphagus sp.
TGGTAGATGCAAAAGGTAAAGTTGTTGATGAGTTGGCGAAAAGCGATATGAGTAAGTTTGAGGAATTGGGATTGAAGAAAGTGGAGGCTTATACATTTACTTCTGCAGATGGAGTAACTGAACTTCATGGAATGATCCATTTTCCATCAGATTTTGATCCAAGCAAGAAATATCCAGTGATCTTAAGTAATTATGGTGGTCCAGCTACCAATGCATTCAGAGAGACATTTGTCAATCCAGATCCATTGACTGAATATGGTTTCTTGGTATTAAATATTGATGGAAGGAATGTGAGAGGTCGCGGCAAAAAGTTGTTGGATCAATTGTATGGCAACTTAGGTTTGGTAGAAATGGATGATTTTGCAGAAGGTATCAAAGCACTTCATAATCGTCCTTACTTTGACAAAGAAAGAGTTGGTGTGTACGGAACTTCCTATGGTGGAACTACTTCAGCGACAATGCTTTTAAGATTTCCTGAGTTGATTCATGCGGCAGTCGCTAATTCATCCGTAACGGATTGGAGATTGTATGACAATATCTATACAGAGCGTTTTATGGGAACTTTAGAATCCAATCTAGAAGGCTATGAAAGATTTAACCTAATGACTAAAGCGGATCAATTAGAAGGTGAATTATTGCTTTTCTTCGGAACTGCTGATAATAATGTGCACCCATCAAATACGCTCCAATTGATCAAAGCATTCCAAGATGCAGGGAAAAGTATTGAAGTTCAATTAGCTCCTGATGGAGGGCATACTGCTTTAAATCGTGATCGAATGATGGAGTTTTTCATCAAACATTTGGTAACTGATTATCAAAAGGAAGTACGCTAAAGATTATCATTCAAAAACCAAAAAACCACCTTTTAAGTTAATGAAAGGTGGTTTTTTAGTTTTGTTAGATTATTACATTAATCATTAAGTTCAGTAATGTCGATTTTAAATAACTCTGCAGCATTTTTCCATAAAATCAATTCCTTCTTTTCGTCTGGAAGCTCAAGATTTTTCATGAAATTCAGATAGGATTTCATAGATGAAATAGGCCAATCTGTCCCATAAAGCAAGTATTTTGGATTGCCTGCATAGGTGATCATTTGTTCTAGTTCATTTTTCATCCATCGCTCAAATTTTTCAGAAAAATTACCAAGAACTAAACCTGAAAAATCAGCATGTACATTTTTGTTTTTATAGGTCACCTCCATACAGTCTTTTATCCAAGGATTTCCTACATGACAAATGACAATTTTTAATTCTGGATAATCTACCGCTAGGTCATCAATATGAATAGGGTGGGAATATTTTACCCGACCTGTGGGAGAATAAGTGTCTCCTGAGTGAAACATAACAGGGACATCATATTCAATTGCCATATCATAAACCACTTTTAGCCTCATATCACTTGGGTAGAAAGGCTCATAGCCCGGATAAAGTTTTAGTCCTTTAATTAATCCAGATTCAAGGTAACTTGCGATTTCTGACAAATCATGATGGTTGTAATTCAGGTAACTTATTCCTGCCACTACTCCAAGGTTTTTTCTTCCTTCTATAGCTTCAACAACTTTTTTTGTACTTGGCCGATGCTCGTTGACCTTATATGAAGTTAATACTAATGAATAGTCAACGTGATTTTCAAGCATGGTTTCAGTAAGCTTGTCTAGGCATTCTTCTAGCGAAACAACTTTTTCTTCATGGTAATTATTAATATGGGTATGAACGTCAATAATCATTTCTTTATGTTTGGTGGGCTTAGAATATAACAATTATTTGACCAAGTGATAATTGCAGATAAATATGTTTGTGTGAAAGTATTTTGTGAAAAAAATAATTTCCCATCATTTTTTATATCGTCGATGAAAAGTCCTTTTTTCAAGTCTGGAAATTGTATGATCTTAATCTACCGTTTTAAAAATAGACTCAATAAGTCTTGTCGCATTGATAAAACCTTGTCCAAATTGTTCGTCCCATTCTTTTGTAAGTCCCATTGATTGAATTTCCTCTAAGCTTTTACCTGCATCTTTTTGAATTTTTACTCTGCCTCTGATGGTGTCTATCATATCTCTGTAAGCCTTCAATTCAGCTCTATTAGATACTTTTCCATGACCAGGAATAATTTTCGTTTCATCATTGACTAAGAAAAGAGCACTGTTCAGATTTTTAACCAAGCCTTCAATATCGCCATTTGAATTAACGTCAATAAAAGGATATCCGCCATTGGGGAAATTATCACCAAGGTGAATTACATTACTTTCTGGGAAATAAATAAAGGAGTCACCATCTGTATGTGCAGCATCTACATGTAAAACCATTAACATGTGGTCTTCATCCAAATGAATGTTTAATTCATCAGTAAATGTAATCTCAGGTAAGGATTTAAAAGAAAAAGTTGAATTAGCGTTTTGAGATTGGCTCATTCTTTCTCGGACGGACTCATGTGCAACAATAATTGCTCCTGCATTGGCCATGTTTTCATTGCCACCCGTATGATCCCCATGCCAATGTGTATTGACCAAATATTTGATAGGTTTTTCTGTGACGGTTTTTACAGCAGCTAAAATTTTATCTGATAATGCCGCAAACTGATCATCGATCATGTAGGCATAATCATCACCAACTGCTAGTCCGATATTTCCTCCAGATCCGAAGAGAACATAGACATTATCAGCAACTTTCTCAACTGATATTTTCACCTGGTCCATGTTGTTTTGGGCAGATAGACTTCCTATTGCCAGGAAAAAAACAAAAAGAATACTGTTAAGCTTTTTCATAGTTTGGTGGTTTTATGTTGTAATCATTTTGGAACAATGAAAAATAGTATTTTTCTCAAAGATTCCTTTTTACCGATCTTTGTACTTTTTAAAGATAACTCCATTATTCGGTAAACTGTTATTCCAAATAGTTCATTCTTCTTTGGATGTACATCCTTTTTGATTCAATCAAATTTTTCAAAAAATGATGACAATTAGGATGGATTAAATGCAAGATCTAAAATTGAACAAGCTTTCATTTAAAAGAATTAGTAACATTTCCTTTTCTCACTTAAACAACTACAATTGAAAAGAGCGCAATAGCCAATTGCGCTCTTTCTTGGTTGATTAATTTGGATAATTATTTGAACAACATAGGAGCAAAAATACTTAGATAATCTCTCCAATTTGCCCAAGTATGTCCTCCTGCACTTTCATAATATTCATGTTCAAATCCAGTTTTATCCAGAATTGAAAGCAGTCTTTTGTTTGATTCCATTACAAAATCATCTACGCCGCAGCCTACCCAATACTTGGAAACGCCACTAGCTTTCAAGGCCAAGAATTTATTCTCTAATTCGGCCATATCCGCATTGGCATCAAAAATACCAGAACTGAAAACTCCTATGTAATTGAATGTTCCAGGATATTGAGTTGATGCCGTGATCGTATGTCCACCGCCCATTGAAAGTCCGGCAAGTGCTCTGCCTTCTTTAGTAGCGATTACTCTATAATTTTTCTCTATGTAAGGAACTACGTCTTCGACCAGACTCTGTTCAAATTTGCCCTGGAATTGAGCTCGATTTTCACGTGTCATGGTTTCCACTCCAGGCTTGTTTTGCAAAGTGCTTGTTTGCCAAGCATTTCCATTTGTCATGACGATTAGCATTGGCTTCGCTTTGCCTTCTGCTATCAAATTATCTAAAATGTAATTTGCTCTTCCCAATGCTGACCAAGCATCTTCGTCACCTCCAGCACCATGAAGGAGATATAAAACTGGGTATTTATCGTTTCCTGAATCGTATCCTGGAGGCGTGTAAACATACATTCTTCTATAGCTGTCAAGGGAAGGCGATTGATACCAAACCTTGGAAATATTTCCATGAGGAACTGGATTAAGTTCAAAAACCTCAGATCCATCACCTTCAATCATTAATAGGCTAGCATAGCGGGTACCGTCACGAAGCGCATGAGGGTTGGTAGGGTCTATGGCAGAAACTCCATCTATAAAGAAATTGTAATGATACATAGAGGAGGGGAGAGGATCAATGGTTACCGACCATACCCCATTTTCTTCTTTTTTTAAGGGCAAAGTTTCTCTAAAACCCATCCAACTTCCATTAACAGTTACTTCATTGGCATTGGGAGAATAAACCCGGAAACTAACAGAATTATTTGGTGCGACTTCTGGGGAAACCACTCTGGGTGCTTGCATTGCACTAATTTCCTGTGCCTGCGAGGAATAGACGCTTCCCATTACCAATAGGGCGACTAAGGTTGTTTTTAAAATATTAAATTTCATAGCGTTGTTTTTTTGGTTTATTGAAAGAGTTTAGGTGCGAAATTGACTAGATCATGTCTCCAAACATGCCAAGTATGTCCTCCTGGCATTTCACTGGTTTCATATTTGATTCCGTTTTTATCAAAGACTTTGAGCATCTCCATTCCATTTTTATAGGCGATGTCTTCAGGTCCGCCTTGGGTGAAAAGTAAGATTTTTGCAGTCTTATTCAGCGTTTCGGCTATTTCAGCCAATCTTACATCTCCGTTTTTATACATTTCTTCATTATCGGAAAACCAGCCTGAACTCATGACATTGATGTATGCAAACATATCGGGTTCTGCCATAAATGAATCCAAAACTTCTAATCCTCCCATCGATAGTCCTGCTAAAGCACGGTGATCAGCGTCTTGAAATACGTTGTAATTTGATTCAATAAAAGGAATAATATCATTGATTAAGTCCTTGGCAAAAAGCTTTGTATCCATTCCACCATCTGGCATGACTACAATCATTTCTTTTGTTTTTCCTTCTGCCAAAAGGTTGTCCATAATAAACCCGGCACGTCCTACAGTGGGCCAGGCCAAATCAGAATCTCCACCTCCATGAATCAAATAGAAAACAGGAAGTTTGTGGTTTTTAGAATTATAGAAAGGAGGTGTCCAAATTTGCATTCTACGCATACTTTCAGTAGTAGAAGAATAGTAGAAGATACTAGAAATTGCTCCGTGAGGTACCTCTTTCCTCATAGCAAAAAACGATTCTTCTCCTGTTGGAAGTATATCTAAAAGTGCAGTTGTTTCATAAGCGTTGGGAGCTTTTGGATCAAAGACTTTCACACCATCTACTACAAAATGGTAGCGATAGGTACCTGTGCCAAGATTAGGAACTGTAAATGACCAAACTCCATTTTCGGCTCTTTTTCCTTCGATTTTTTGTCCCCAAGGAACTACTTCTCCACCCAAGGCTACTTCCTTTGAATTTGGAGCATAAATTCTGAATACTACCGTTCCATCGTCCATGATTTCTGCGGACTTTAAATTGTCATTCGGAGTTGGCTGACGATTTGGGAATTGGGCAAAGGCCGCTTGAGAAACAAAAAGAGCAATAAAGAGAAAAGTATAGCTTTTGATAAGTTTCATTTTGGATACTTTTAATATGTGTTTGAGCTTAAAACAGACTCTCTAAAGACGTTAGTGATATGAATCAAAGTAGTGTAAAGAGAAGTGTTCCAATATTGCCAAGTGTGCCCACCATCTCTGATTCTAAGTTGGTAGGGAATGTTTTTTGATCTCAAGGCTTGGATAAATTCCATGTTGGGATCGAAAGTGAAATCATCATCACCACAGTCTATAAACCAGTCGACAGTTTTTAACTTTTCAACTTGAACATCAGAGGCATTTTGAAGTAATTTGACTGCATTGTTGTCTTCTACTAATTTCTGTAGCCTTTCCATTTTAGGATCATTAGGATCAATAAATGGAAGATCCATCCTATATAAATAACCACTCATGGCATAAGCTGCTACAAACATTTCTGGATGACGCTGGGCATATACTAATGTACCCTGGCCGCCCATTGAAAGTCCAGCGATTGCCCTATGGTTCTTATTCGCTTTGACTCTGTAATTTGATTCAATGAAAGGAATAAGTTCCTCGAAAAAGTAATCCTCATATTTCCATTCGGGATGATTGAAATAACTCATGTTTTCTTTTCCTGCTTCTGGACAAACAATGATCATTTCTGTGGCTTCTTTTGAGTCCATCAATTGGTTTGCTATCTCTGCCAAATTACCCTTTTGAGGCCAAGCTGTATGCGTATCTCCACCGCCGTGTAAAAGATATAGAACTGGATATTCTTTTGTAGGATTGTTGTTGTAGCTTTTTGGTAGGAAAATTGCAAATTCCCTTTCAACTCCTAGAATTTCACTTGGGCTGGAAGAATATTCAATCCTGCCTACTGCAGGCATTTGAGCAAAAGCCTGTATCGCCAAAAAATATAAAAATAAGAGAGAAGTGATTTTTTTCATGGATACTTTGGGTTGAGTCAACCGTGTTTATTAGGTGAAAAAAAATGCCCCGCACAAATGAGTTATTGTACGGGGCGGATCTTTTATTTGAATAATTGAGGAGCAAACTGAGTTAAATATACTCTCCAGTTTCTCCAAATATGTCCGCCTTCAGATTCTACATATTCATAAGGCATTCCCATAGCATCTAGTTTTGCTCGGTATTCCTTGTTTGCATCATAGAGGAAATCCGTTTTTCCAATTGCAATCCAATACAACTTGTAGCCATTATCCATTTGAGTTTTCAAAGTACCATCTAAATCAGAATAGACTTTACCGGTAGCATCTTCACGAGGCATGATAGCAGCGGAGAAAAGTCCCATGTAATCAAAGGTATTTGGATAGAATCTAGAAATGTGCATGGTATGATAGCCACCCATAGATAGGCCAGCAATCGCTCGATTCGCCTTATCAGCTTTTACTTGGTAATTTGCTTCTACAAATTTGATGATATCCATAAAATTGGCCTCATAAGTTCCATCCATGGTTTTAGGTACCATAAATTGTGGTTTGTACATACCATCACTCCCTTCACCTGGAGCCCCATCTTGGATTACATTTCCATTGGGCATCACGACAATCATAGGCTTGGCTTTTCCTTGAGCAATTAGATTATCCATGATTTGCGCAGTTCTTCCCAAAGCAATCCAAGCTTCCTCATCTCCTCCAGCTCCATGTAATAGGTAAAGCACAGGAAATTTTTCATTGGACTGCTCGTATCCCGGAGGGGTGTAAATAGTCAGTCTTCTGTCCATGCCTAAACCTGGAGAATCGTACCATCTTTTGGCAACTGTACCATGCGGTACATCTTTTACTCGGTAAAGTGCAGCTTGGCCTTCACCTACCAAAAAGACATTGGTCACAGAAGCCACATCGCGAATCAAAAATGGATTGTTTGGATCTGTTACTTTTAGACCATCTACAATAAATGAATAACTGTAGAGTTCTGGAGATAGTGCAGAAGATGTAAATGACCAAATCCCTTTATCATCTTTAGTCAATGCCGATTTACCAGGACCATCCATTTGTCCCATTGGAGTTTCCATTTTTACAGTTGGTAGAAAATCGCCTGTTATCTCTACTGATTCAGCATTGGGTGCTGCAAATCGAAAAGTAACTGTGCTATTTTCGTGAATTTCCGGTGAAGTGATTTGTTGCGCACCAAAAAGCGCTTCCTGAGCTTTGGTTTGGATACCTAAGATAAAGACTAGCAGGATGCTGAGGTAATAGTGTTTTTTCATTTATAGATTAGTTCAGGCGTTTAAAAGATTTAATTCCAGTTTAAATTTGATTTGTAAATCTATTGTTTCAAAATGACAAATACTATAAAAATATAATTTATAAGTGAGTCAGGATGAATTCAAGATCTAGGTAAGAAACTCTCAAAATGGGTTAGTCTTACTTATTTCAAAAAATATCTTTTGCCTTAAAAAATGCTATTGAAAAATAGAATTCTTTCATCTTTTTCGCTTTAGGATAATTGAAGCTTTTTTCTTTTTACAATCCAGTAGGCAACAAACATATTCGGAACCCAACAAAGCCACGAGACAATTTGATATGCAGGAATAAAACCATCAAAAATATTTTCAAGAATCGGTAAATATATTCTTAATGTGACTGCTGCAAAGCAGGCAGCATAACTATAGATCATCCAGATTTCATGTCTGTCAAAATCCTTTGCTTTAGCTGTTAACCAACCCATTATCGTGGTAGTCAACCAGACTATCCCTAGGCAAAAAAATCCAAATTTGGCTACGTATCCCCCCATTGTATAAATCGCTACATAAATCCCGGATAATCCTGAAAAGAAAACAGCTGTTACATAAGCCATTCCTATCCTTTTATGGAGTTTTCTATTTCTATCTCTGAACTTTTGATTGAATTGAATCCAGCCAATAGCAAGAGCAAATCCGCCTAAAATAATATGGGTGTAAAAGGAGCTATTCCATAAAAGGCTGCTTAATTCTTCTGGATTATGTGAATTTAAAACCCCAAACTGTCTACCAATAACAAAATAAAGGACTGGATAAAATCCGATACTGATACTAAAAAAGGCAAATAGAAACCAAATAAATTTTTTCGAAAATGATTTCATGAACGACTGTTTTTTTTGAAGTACTTAATTCTTAGTGTTGGATTAACCTATCTTCATTAAATAGGCTTCCAATTGGTCAAATGTACCTTTAAATCCTTCTTCCATCTGAGAAATACTATCAGAAAATAACTTTTTAGAGGCGTCTGAAGCATTATGAGGAAAAGAAACCATATCAATTCTGGTTTTTCCATCTTCTTCATAAAATTCTAAATCCAGAACCATTTCTATAGGCCAGTCTTCACCAAAAGGAATTACGGGAGCTTTGATAGTTTCTCCTAACTCATTCGAAAAGCTATTGATTACACTCAATTTATGAGGCTCTCTGATATTATTAAAAACCCATTTGGCCCACATGTCAAAAGCATCACTTTTAAGAACAAAATGAAATACACCTTCTGGGTGAAATTCAAATTTTCTAGTCTCCAATTCAAAACCTTCCGGCCCCCACCATTTTTGCAAACTTTCTGATGTTGTAAATGCATTGTAAACGATTTCAATTGGCTGGGGGAAATAGCGAGTAATATGAAGTTGCTTGAACATGTCAAAAAAGATAGAACAGTTTAATAGTAATATTACAAAAAAGCTAAGTAAGAATGGTCTAATTCAAATTCAAAAAATTCCTTTCAATTTCAGATACTGAATAAGCATGATCGTTTTTGCGTCTTTGATTTCACCGCTATAAATCATCTCTAATGCTTGATCAAACGAGATTTCCATGACTTCAATGTTTTCTTCTTCATGAGCTACACCACCTCCTTCGCTTACTTTCATTTCTTTCGAATATGCAGCAATAAAGAAATATAGAATTTCCGTTACTGAACCAGGAGACATATATGCCTCAAAGACTTTTTCTATATTATTTACTTGGTATCCGGTTTCCTCTTCGGTTTCTCTTCGGATACAGTCCTCGGGATTTTCCTGATCCAAAAGACCGGCGCAAGCTTCAATCATCATACCGGTTTCATTTCCATTGGTGTAGGTAGGAAGCCGAAATTGACGGGTTAAAATGACCGATTTCTTTTCTTGATTATATAATAGAATTGTGGCTCCGTTTCCCCTGTCATAGGCTTCGCGAACCTGAGTAATGATTTCACCATTTCTCTTTTTGTATTGAAAAGTGATTTTTCGAAGAGTGTACCAATTATCTGAAAGTATTTCAGTTTTTAAAAGTTTAATGTCTTGAATCATAAATATTGATTGTGATTAAAAAGAAACCCAGAATTTTGGTCTGGGTCTATTGTAGAATTTTCATTTCAATTTTGAGAATAGATGATTTCTAGTTTTTCTAGAATTTCAATGGAGTCTGACATGTGATTACTGATTATTGAGCTCTGCCTTCCGCATGATCTACCTTCTTTCCATCTAGAGTCATGTATTCTCCCATGGCATCAGCAGTCATACAGGAATGGACGGGTATAATTCCAAGAATATCTCCAACCTTGACTTTAGCCATTAGTTCGTCTGAAGCTTTTATTATTCCGTGCTCTTGGGAAATACTTTTCAGGAATGACCTATTTTCTGGAACTGACCATCCATTTTGATTCAGGTAAACAACCTCGCCAAAGTTTTTCACTCCGTTTTTATCTATTAGAACGTCCTTTGCTAAGTGTACTCCGCCTCCATGGATAAGAATTTCTTTCCGATCTTTCTTTATATCCACAACAGGTACAGCTAGACAAACTGCTATATCTTCTTTTTCACACCCACCCAGCTCTGCCTGCATTAAATCATAAAACACAAAATTGCCCGGTCCCATTTCATCAATATCTCCGAAATCTTCCATCACTGCACAACCAGGCGTATCTCCAATTCTGGTAACCAAATTTGGGTATTCCGTGCTGTATTTATTTTTAAGCATGCTTAAAGCATTTCTGGATTGTTCGTAAATCGCAGGAATATCTGGCATATAATAGGTATGTCCAGGGTGTAGGTAAAAACCTTTAAATTGAAGTGTTTCTGATTTTTTAGCGACCAATAAAATCTCCTCAATCAATCCAAAATCTGAAACTTCTACACCAGTTCTTCCATATCCTGCATCTATTTCAATAAAAAAACCAACCTTATTCTTCAAGCCATCGGCAAGGATCTGAGTTGTTTCGGCATTGATCAATTGGACAGAAACAGATTGATTTTTTGCTATTTGATCTAAAAGATGGATTTCCAAAGGATTAAATGGAAAGGCGATATGTATGTTGGCCCAACCTTGTCCGCTAAGATATTCTGCCATTTTTATAGAAGAGGCTGTTACTTCTGTAATTCCATAATCTTTTGCCCAGTTACCAATCTCATGGGATTGAGCTGTTTTGAAGTGTGGTACTAATTTCATGTTGTGACGGGCAGCCTTATCTGCCATTCGCTGAATATTTGCGCGGCAGATAGTTTCATCTAAAAGTAAAGTTGGGGAGGTTATTTTATCTAGGTAGCTCATTGATTTTAAATGTATTTTCAGTTTCCTTTTTGGAATCGGCTTATGGTATAATTAAGAAAATATTCATGAAAGTAATCTAGTAAAGGGAGAATTGAAAGTCCAAAAAAAATATAGCTACATATGACTTTGACCTTTCATGAATGTGAATTAAGCTAAGAATCTTCATATAGATTGAAGCCAAAACTTGCCATTGTATCTTCTAAGATATGTTGTTGCCAAAAGAAGCAAAGAAGATTTTATGAGCAGATGCAGTTAACACCATCATTTCTATTAATTTTGTGACCCAATTAAAAGACTAGAGTTCAGTCAAAAAAAGAACATTATTGCCTCAAAACCACTCATGGAAGCAAAGAAAATACGGAGTACCTTTATTGAGTTTTTCCAATCCAAGCAGCATCATTACGTACCCTCATCACCCATTGTTGTGAAAAATGATCCAACCCTGATGTTTACAAACGCAGGAATGAATCAGTTTAAAGACGCTTTTTTGGGTAACGAAATTGCAAAATATTCTCGGGTTGTAAATTCACAAAAATGCCTACGAGTCAGTGGTAAGCATAATGATTTGGAAGAAGTTGGTGTAGATACCTATCACCATACCATGTTTGAAATGCTGGGGAATTGGTCATTTGGAGATTATTTCAAAGAAGAAGCGATTTCCTGGGCTTGGGAATTATTAACGGAGGTATTCAAGCTTCCAAAGGATAGACTTTATGTGTCAGTATTCGAAGGGGATAAGGATGATAATCTTTTGATGGATACGGAAGCTTTCGATTTTTGGAAAAAAATCATTCCTGAAGATCGGATTATCATGGGGTCTAAAAAGGATAATTTTTGGGAAATGGGGGATACCGGCCCGTGTGGACCATGTTCGGAAATTCATATTGACTTGAGGCCGGATTCTGAAAGACAGGAGGTTGCAGGAAAAGACTTGGTCAATAATGATCATGAGCAAGTAATTGAAATCTGGAACTTGGTATTTATGCAGTTCAATAGATTGGCTGATGGAAGTTTAAAAGAACTTCCTGCAAAGCATGTTGACACTGGAATGGGTTTCGAGCGGTTGGTTAGAGCTATTCAGCAAAAATCTTCAAATTATGATACCGATCTTTTTTCTCCATTTTTGGCTGCATTAGAGAAGAAGTCCGGAAAAGTTTATGGAAATGATAAGCAAATAGACATAGCTTTTAGGGTGATTGTAGATCATATACGAGCTATCTCTTTTACTATTTCTGATGGACAACTTCCATCAAATAATAAAGCTGGTTATGTGATCCGTAGAATTCTTAGGAGGGCGGTAAGATATGGATACACATTTTTGGGTTTTCATGAGCCATTTTTATATTCATTAACTCCGTTGATCGCTGAGAATTTTGGAGATATTTTCCCTGAAGTAAGGCAGCAACAGGAATTTATTTCCAAAGTGATTTACGAAGAGGAAGCATCTTTCCTTCGTACCCTGGATAATGGACTTAAAATTCTGGATCAGATAAAAGGAGAGTTAAAAGGTAAAAATGAGACTATTATTTCGGGTAGAACAGCTTTTGAACTATACGATACTTTTGGATTTCCTTTGGATTTAACCTCTTTAATTGCCCGGGAAAATGGCTTATCGTTGGATGAGAAAGGTTTTGCCATAGAAATGGAAAAACAAAAAACAAGGTCCAGAGCTGCTTCTGAGTCTGAAACTGGAGATTGGATACTTGTTCATGAAGATTCGGGAGTGGAATTTGTAGGGTATGATTTTTTGGAGTCCTATTCTCAAATCATAAAATACAGAGTCATCACGGATAAAAAAGGTGACAAATACCAAATAGTTTTAAATAAGACTCCATTTTATGCTGAAAGTGGAGGTCAAGTAGGAGACACGGGTTGGTTGGTTTCTGAGAAAGAGAAAATCCGAGTAATAGATACAAAAAAAGAGAATGATCTTATTGTTCATTTTGTGGAGAAGCTTCCCGAACAACCTGAAGTTAGGTTTTCAGCTGAAGTAGATCGTGAAAAGCGTGCTTATAGCATGAATAATCACACAGCAACCCATTTACTTCAATCTGCATTAAAGCAGGTTTTAGGAGATCATATACAGCAAAGGGGTTCATTTGTAAATGAAGATTTACTTCGATTTGATTTTTCTCATTTTGGAAAAGTTACCGACGAAGAGATTGTAACGATTGAGGAAATCGTCAATACAAAAATCAGGGAGAATATACCTTTAAACGAGCAGCGTAATGTTCCTATTGAGGAAGCAAAAAAGATGGGAGCTACAGCACTCTTTGGTGAAAAGTATGGTGATTTTGTTCGAGTAATCACGTTTGATCCTAATTACTCGGTCGAACTTTGTGGAGGAACTCATGTTCCGTATACTAGTCAGATAGGCTTATTTAAGATTGTTTCAGAAGGTTCCAGTGCTTCAGGAGTTCGTCGGATTGAAGCCATCACTGCAAAAGCTGCAGAAGGATATTTAAGAGAGCAAGAAAATTTGGTTAAGGAAATTCAGAACCTATTGAAGAATCCGAAAGATTTGAAAAAGGCAGTTGAAGCTTTGATCAATGAAAGGAATGACCTGAAGAAAGAAATTGAAAGTTTGCATCAGGAAAAAGCTGGAGCTGTGAAAGGAGATTTATTAAACCAGTTTGTAGCTGGGGAAGGAATTAACACCTTGATTGCCAAAGTAAAACTACCCAATGCAGACTCTTTGAAAAAATTAGCTTACGAATTGAAGAATGAAGTTAATAATGCATTCGTGATTTTAGCAGCAAATATTGATGAAAAGCCTCAAATTGCGGTGATCATCGATGAACCTTTGGTCCAATCCAAAAAACTAAATGCAGGACAAATCGTGAGAGATCTTGCAAAGGAAATAAAAGGAGGAGGCGGTGGACAGCCGTTTTTTGCCACAGCTGGAGGAAAAGACCTGTCTGGCCTAGAAAGTGTGGTTAACAAAGCCAAAGAATTGTACCTTTAAAAAAATGAAAAAACGCTTTAATGGTTAGCGAAGAAATAAAGAATAAGTATCAACTGGTGATTGGTCTTGAAGTCCATTCTCAGCTACTTACCAATAGTAAAATGTTTGCTTCTGACGGTTCGGAGTATGGAAATTTGCCAAACACTCAGATTTCAGTCATCACTCTTGGGCATCCTGGTACCTTACCGAAAGTAAATATTAAAGCAATTGAATTCGCAATCAAAATGGGCTTAGCTTGTAATTGTGAAATTACAAGGCATAATATTTTTGATAGAAAGAATTATTTCTATCCCGATCTTCCAAAAGGTTACCAAATTACTCAAGATAAAGGTCCAGTTTGCGTTGGTGGAACTGTACCAATTAGGCTAGAAGATGGGAGTACTAAAGAAGTACAATTGAATAGAATTCATATGGAAGAGGATGCCGGAAAATCTATTCATTTGGCCGGTGAAACAGATACTTTTGTAGATTTTAACAGAGCAGGTACACCTTTGATAGAAATAGTTACCGAACCTGATTTACGGTCTCCTGAAGAAGCTTATGCATTCTTGGCAGAAATAAAAAAACTCGTAAAGTATCTCGATATCTGTGATGGAAACATGGAAGAAGGATCTTTGCGTTGCGATGCGAATGTTTCGGTAATGCTTAAAAGCTCAAAAGAGTATGGGAAGAAAGTGGAAGTGAAAAATATGAATTCTTTCCGTAATGTTTACAGAGCAATTGAACACGAACATAATCGTATTATAAAATTGTTAGAGGAAGGAAAAGAGATTGTTTCAGAAACTAGAACATTTGATGCTGCAACTGGAAAAACGTCAAGTATGCGGACAAAAGAGGATTTGAACGACTATCGCTACTTCCCTGAGCCGGATTTAAGTCCTGTGGTTGTTTCTGAAGAATGGCTGAATTTGATTAGAAATTCAATGCCAGTACTTCCCAGAGAGCTTCACAAAAAGTTTGTCGAGGAGTTTGGTTTACCAGATTATGATGCTGGGTTTTTGACTGAATCTAAAGAAATTGCTTTATGGTTTAATGAGCTTTGCACCAAGACGAAAAATTATAAATCTGCCTCAAATTGGATGATGGGACCAATAAAATCTTATTTGAATGAACATAATTTAAGCATAAATGATTTTCCTGTTGGCACGGACTCCTTAGCAGAATTGATTTCTTTGATAGATGCAGGGAAAGTTAGTTTTACAGTTGCTTCCCAAAAAATTTATCCTGTGATGCTAAAATCATCAGAGGACAGCCCTAATAAAATTGCTCAGAAATTGAATCTGATTCAAGAAAGCAATGAATCATCTTTAAAGCCAATTGTGGAGGCAGTTTTGGCTGATAATGCTGCGAAAGTAGTTGAATATAAATCAGGCAAAAAAGGGCTTATGGGAATGTTTATGGGCCAAGTAATGAAGAAATCCCAAGGAAAAGCTGATCCAAAGGTTGCCACAAAACTATTAACCGAATTATTAGAAAATTAAACCATGAAATACCTTTTATCGATCGTAACTCTGTCTTTGAGTTTTACATTAATTTCTTGTGAAAGTAGCGAAACTGAAAATGATGGAAAGGTTGAATTATCAGGGAAAGTTGAAAATGCTCCAGAAGGGCATGTGATTCTTTCCAAATTTACAGAAACAAGACCTGTTGTAGTAGATACCCTCGAATTAAAATCTGATGGCGGATTTGAATATGTTGTTGATGTTGAAACTCCCACTTTCTATGAATTGAATCTATTTGGTCAAAGATCAGTAAGGTTAGCGTTGTTTCAGGATGATGTCCAAGTGAATTATGATTTTTCAAATGGTGAAAGTTTAGCGATAACCGGATCAAAAGACAGTCAAGAAATGCAGAAAATTGATGGACTCATCTCCAGCTATCAAAATAGGGTAAATGAATTAAATGAGGCTTATTATGAAGCAATGAGCAATAATGACACTGATGCCATTAAGAAAATTCAAACCGATGCCTTACTCTTGGAGGATTATCAGGCAAAAGAAGTCAAAAATGTCATCAATGGAATGGGGGATAGTTTTGCTTCTCTAGCAGCAATAGGCCTTCTTAATTCTAAAAATGAATTTCAGTTTTTGGATAGTTTGGTTGCAGAGTTGGATAAAAAATATCCTGGAACCAAA
>NZ_JAHEBC010000071.1 GCF_024642405.1 Algoriphagus sp.
CAGCGTATTTCAGACCTTCAAAATAATACTCTAAACCTTGGGAAAGCTCTCCTTTTAATATGTGCCCATTGCCTAAATGTAAAAATCCCTGAAAAGTCATGAGATTGGAAGAATCCTTTATTGATTCATCAAAGAGGATTTTTCCATATTTGAGCATACTGTCAGGATTCGGTTCCTCTTGGAGCAAAGAAACCAGAAGATCTAGATTTTTGGGATTGGATTGAAAATATTGCCGCTTTAAGCTGTCTACGAGATCATGCCTCTGGACAGACTCCAAGTTCGATTGAGCATAATTAATACCCATTGCAAACAAAAGCATTATAATTGTTACAAAGTATTTCAATTCAGAAAATAAAAAGTAGAAAATTAAATGATCCTAATTTTTGGATCAATGGTGAATTTTTTCTCTTTGCCATTGTGATTTACCAAAAAACGGATGGAATAGCTTTCTTCTGTATCGCATTTGGATTTACCTACGTGCCCATCAATATGAGTATTGCCAGAACTTAGTTTAGAATCGTAAATTTTTAGGATTGACTTTCCTTTTTGAGTTTTAATTTTTTTGATGATTACAAAATCTTCTTCGTTTTCCATTATATGCATGGCAGCACCAACCCAAGCAATCTTTGTATTTGGATGTATATTGCTTGTGAAATTTTCACCACTCGGATGATCATAATGATTGTCGCAAAGCTTAATGATAGGTGAAAAATCTTTTCTGCTAATTTTTTTTCCGCTATGATTCATAATCTCTTTTGTATTGACATAGAGAGTAATAATTGTGTCTTTCTTTTTGGACATGAGCTTAAAATTTAAAAGGTTAAAAATAAAATTGAATTTGTATTACGATTATTCGATTAATCTACAGCCTGCCTTTTCAAAAAAATAGAAGAGGTAATTCAAAATAGGAATAAATCAGCAATAATCAATAAACCAAGTAACCAGAAAGCTCCAGTGCTTTAAGAAGTTAACTTTTAAAATTAAAGGTTAACTATAGTTATCTAGAATTAAGTAATCCCGCTTTTCTTTAGAAATGCTATTTCTACTTTTGGAAGAAACTTTCCAGAAAATAAATCCTAATAAAGAAAAAACTGAAAATATTACCCATTCAAGGGGCCATGCTAAAGCTGCTGGACTTCCTGGATAAAGCATGGCTATGAGCATACATAGAGTGCCACAGATTGATAAAATCCCTAGAAATCTTCCTTTTGGGGCAAAAAATGGCCGATTTAAATTTGGAAACTTCTTTCTAAGACTTAAAAAGGAAAATGAAACTCCGAAGAAAGCAATCACAATACATAAAGATCCTACGTTGACAAATGCAACCATTGCACCTTGTCCCATAAGTGAAGCAAGAAAAGTAATAAGGCCGCTAAATAGAACAGCTTTATATGGGGTATGGTAAGTTGGGTGCGACTTTCCAAACTGGGGAGATATTATTTTTCCTCTTCCCAAAGCAAATAAAACCCTTGAACCTGCAAGAAAGAATCCGTTCCAACTTGTAAGTAAACCTACCAGGGCAGTGATCAATATGATTTTTACCATGAAAGGTGACTCCGTAGCCTTCTCAAAAGCACTTGCTGTAGGTAATTTTTCATCTAAAATTTCATTCCAAGGAGCTGCGGTTGAAGTACTTAAAATAAGTAACATATAAAAGCAGATTGCAGCTATTATGGAAACAAGTATAAGTGAACCAATAGTTTTAAAAGGAATAGATTGATCTGCTTCTTCAGCTGCTTGAGGAATTGTATCAAAACCAACAAACCAAAAAGGAACGGTTACCAATACCATTGCTATGCCTGCAGTTATGGAGCCTGTTGAATTTCCGGAGAACAAAGGAGTAAGATTTTTGAAATCTCCCATGATAAATCCGGCAATCACAAAAACAAAAGTGAGAAGAACAAAGAGTATCGTCAACCCTACCTGAAATCTTGCGGAGTTCTTCACCCCAGTGTAATTTATGGCACTAATTAATACAACAAAGAAAGCACTGATGAATAAATGCACAAGGTAAACAGGGCTTCCATTGACTGAATAGATAGGGATGAGATCAATGGAAGGAATTAAGTAGCTAAGAACTTTATTGATAGATACGGCTTCAAAAGCTGACACAGACAAATAACCGAAGGTCAAAAACCATCCTACAATAAATGATTTTGAGGAACCAAAGGCCTTATAAGCATATGCTACTTCTCCTCCCGATAAAGGCAAGGCTGCAGTAACTTCAGCATAACAAATACCAATTACCAAAATGATCAATCCTCCCAAGAAAAAAGCTATAATAGCGCCTAATGGGCCAGCATTAGATAGCCAAGATCCCATTGCAGTAACCCAGCCAACTCCAATCATTGCTCCGAAAGCAAGGCTAAATAGGCCAGCTTTTCCGATGCCTCTATGCAATTGGGGCCTTCGCAAATCAGTTTTAGACTTCATATGGGATTTATTTACGTGTTACTTTTTTAAGCCTTGACGTAAATAGTCTTCCGATTTATAAACTCCATCATTCCATCTTTGGCAAGTTCACGTCCATAACCAGATCGCTTGGTTCCTCCAAAAGGTAATCTCGGATCGGACTTGACTAGTTCGTTGATAAAATATGCACCGTCGCTAACTCTGGAAGACATTTCTAGTGCCAACTCAATATTGCTAGTACAAACAGTAACCCCTAAACCGTATTTTGAATTTTCTGAGAGTTCAAATGCCTCATCTATATCTTTTGCCCGAACCATAGCAGCTAAAGGGCCAAATGTTTCTTCTTCGAATGCAGGCATTCCTGGTTTTACATTTCCCAAGACAGTAGGTTCATGGAAACTTCCATTTTGGCTTCCCCCTGCTAATAAAATAGCGCCAGCTTCTATGGACCGCTTCACTTGAGATTGTAATTCATCAGCCAAGTCTTTTCTTGCCAATGTTCCAATTTTTGTGGAATCGTCCATTGTATCTCCTGCTTTAAGTTTCCCAACTTCCTTTAAAAATTTCGATACAAATTCTTCATAAATTTCGTCTACAAGAATAAAACGTTTTGCAGCAATACAACTTTGACCGCAATTCATCATTCGGGCTGTAATTGCAGTTTTAACTGCCTGATCAATATTGGCATCCTTCCAAACGATAAAAGCATTGTTGCCACCTAGTTCCATCAGTGATTTTTTTAAATATTTCCCAGCTAAGGCTGCTACTGCAGAACCGGCGCGTTCACTCCCGGTAAGTGTCACTGCTTTGATTGCATCATGTGCTATAATACTTTCAGTCTGATCGTGATCAACAAATAGATTTTGAAAAACTCCTTCTGGAAAACCTGCTTTAATAAAAATTTCTTCAATCATTTTAGCACATCCAAACACGTTGGAAGCATGTTTTAAAATGCCTGTATTCCCTGCCATCAAAGTAGGGGCTGCAAAACGAAATACTTGCCAAAAAGGAAAATTCCATGGCATTATTGCTAAAATAGTACCAATGGGCTCATGTTTTACAAAACTCTTTCTGGCATCAGTTTCAATTATTTCATCTGCTAAAAATGTGGCTGTATTTTCCGAATAATAATCACAAGCTAAAGCACACTTTTTGACCTCACCTCTAGATTCAGAGATTGGCTTTCCCATTTCCATAGTGATCATTTGGGCGTAGGTTTCTACATCTTCCCGAAGTATTTGACCAACTTTGGTCATCATTTTTGCACGCTCAGCAATCGAGACCTTTCGCCAGGAGTTAAACGCCATTTGGGATTTTTCCAAAATGGATTTTGTTTCATCTTTTGAATGAGATTTGTGTTTGTCTATTAGTTTTCCGTTGTACGGATTAATACTATTGAATTCCATATTTTAAGGACTGAATTGATAAACTAAGCAGGATTAAACTGCTATGGATTTGTGATGGTTGAAGGTGATTACTTTGTGTTCTTCGATAAAATTATCGAATCCTAGGATCATTTTTTCGCTCGGCCAATGGAGTTCCACCAATCCTTCTATTGGTTTATAAACTGCTGTATAGAGTGTTCCATATCCTTCGGAAAAATTTGTATTGTAAAGAGGAGGTTTTAAAAACACATTTGTCAATTTTTCTATTGAAAATCCTCTATTCAAAATCGAATGAAGAAAAGTTGCCCTTTCTCTGGTTTTATTAATGTCCGTAGTCTCTTCCCAATCTGATTCTCCTTGGTGATTGGTAGCATATCCGGAAACAGAAATTAAAGTCTTTTTATCCGGTGCTATTTGAGCAGTTCGGTATTCGCCACTTCTATCTGCTATAGTTACATTATAAGACATATGAGAAGGAACTCGATGGAGTACATCGACAGCTTCTTTTAAGGTGCTGCAAAACTCAAGGATATATCTTAAAATAAAAGGGATTCCAAAACCAAAACCTAGGGTTGGCCTACCTCCAAATGTCAATGAGATAGCTAGTCCATCCTCGTTCATTCCGTCTAATACACCCATCAAGCAATCACTATTAGCAATGACTTTTCGGCCATTCCAAGCTGTATGCAGAACTGTTCCTTCAAACCGATCTAAATGATAGTCATAGTTTCTAATCAATGCAATATTTCCCAAAGTAGATACTGCCTGTGAGCAGGCACTAAAATAAGCGGGAGGCTGAAATCCAGTCAAAAAGGTTCTTGCAAGTTCATCAGCTCCAACCTTATCACAAAGATTTTCATGAATAGGAACCATCTCTGGCATATAAGTTTTAAGTGCTTCTAGAGAAGATTTATAATCAATTATATTTTTACTCGAATTAAGCCAGCTTTTATAAGCTGGCCAGCGCTCATAAAATAATTTTTGCCACTTATAATCTGCAATCGGCTCTGAAATAGATGTAAAATAGCGTTTCATCCTGCTTAATTAATCCTACAAAGAAGTATTGATTTTTAGATTAAATAAAACACAATCCACTTTTAAATCAATAAAAGTGGATTGAAGAATATTTATTTTGTTAAGCTCCCCTTTAATTTAGCCTGTTCTCTTTTATCCTCGATCAATTCTGAAGAATATTGTGATTTAATGGCATTTATCCATCCTTTGGCTCTTGTGGTCAGTTTGAAATCATCTGTCATCATTCGACCTCTTGACACCAAAATCCCCATATCTGCTCCCTCGTATAGGTAATCCCCTTTCTTGGTGATACGTAGGAAAAAGGCTTCTTTCTCAGATTCCACAGCTCTTCTATGAGTATCCATTCTATCAAATTTAATATGTCCATTATCATACATATGCCAAATCCCAGATGCTGGTGCTTCATGAACATATTCAATAGTGTCTTCAGTATGTTTAATTACCATTTGGCTCCAATCGTCTATATTCTCTTGTCTACCCCATCGATCATTTATGGATTTAACACTGAAATCATATTCTATATCCATCCATTCTAAAATATGGAATAAATACAAAGGAGCATCTGCTAAAGCAAAGACAGCATGATTGGTAATAGAACTGGCTCCAGTGATTCTTGGATTTAATTCACCTAAATAAATTTCTCCATTATCTTGATCTATCAGAAAGTCAAGTTCAAAATAGCCTTTATAACCTTCCTTGCGGAGTTGATCACCAAATAGCTGTGTATATTTCCTCGCTTTTTGGCGGATAGAAGGTGTAAATGCACCTGGATAAATTTCATTCCCACACCAACCACCTTTATAAGGTGTAAGTTCTTTAAACCCTACAAGTTCGGTCATAAGTGGAGCTACAATTGTACCATTCTTAGTCACACAAGCTTCAATAGCTGAACCACGGCAATTGATTCGCTTCATGATCTTAACTTCATCCTCTTGCTCAATTTCTTCAGCATATTTCAAATATTCTGCTTCGTTTGAAATGAAAAATGTAGTATGTCCTGAGTCACCAAATGGTGTTTGAATCACTAAATCATCGCCAAGCGCTTTTTTTGAAACTTCACTTAGGTGTTTGTAGTTATTCACCGGAGATAAAACATATGGCACACACGGAACCCCTGCTTTCTCTGCAATACGGTTGGTGTTAACCTTATTATCCATGGAGTTTCGCATTTTGGCGCTTGGGAAAATAACTTCAAGCCCCAGCTTTTTAGCTAGCTTTTCAGTTTTTTCATCAAACATCAGGAACATGGCTTTCCCTGCTTTTCCTTTTACTTTTCTTGATTTAACATAAGCCTGTACTTCTGGGTGTTGAAGAAGGTAGTTATTGATATCTTCTATACTTTCAAAGTCATCATGAGGTATTTCTGCTTTTGGTGCAAAAACATTTGGATGTAGTCCATCAAAACATTCAATATTCATAATGAATTTGAATCCTTTAATCCACTCATCTGCTCCCAGAAGGTTAAAGTTAGTCGCACTTATAAAGTAAATTGGTGTTTCGTTTTTATAAAAAAACCTTCTAATATCTGATATACCTTTTAGTATTGGTTTTGATGGTATTTCGTTTTTAGTTGCTGTCATATTTTTAATTGTATCGATTTATATTTCTGTTAGCGTTTTCTTTTTTGAGAGTCCCATTGCACCCATGGCAGTTGCCGTTTTTTGTCTATTTAAAACTGAGTCTTTGAATACACGAAGGCCAAGGTCGGCTCTGTATCCATGGATTTCTGAAACATCTAAGGCAAGCATAAAGCGGATAATTTCTTCACTTACTACCTGCCCGGGAACCAAAACAGGAAATCCAGGGGGATAAGGTATCACGAATGAGGATGCCACAAGCTCTTTTCCATCTTCAATGGCTTTTTTACAATCAATCATGGAAATATATTCGCAGTTGTCTTCACTATATGCCAAGAAGTAAGCCGCCCTTAAGTTTCCCCCAGGAACACCCGGTACAGCTAGAAAAGATGAATGGAATCGGCTAAAATCCGGTAAAGGAGGAACATCTTTTGTCAGCGATTGAATATGTGCATCAGCAATTTCTCTTTCACGTTTATTCAGAGATTCAAAATGTTTATCCAAATCACCTGCAATTTCTAATAAAACTTTAGTCAAATAGGCAACACTTCCCCTAGTTGTTCCAATATTTGTCATAAAGAGCACCGTATTTCTAGAGGTTTTATTAATCTGAATGTTATACTTATCCATCAGATATTTATTCTTGAAAGTATCGCCATCTATTCCGGTACGTCCTATAAAAAGCGTGATTTTGGTTGGATCAAGCATAAATTCATCCTTTTCCCAAGCTTCTTCCATTCTGTTCCAACCCACAGTCAAGTCATAGTACTCTTTTAATCCACTGTCTCGGTATTGATCAGGGATAAAATCTTTGACGGTCAGCACATCGAAATATTTACTTAGGAGCGGATTGGCAACTACCTTGGCCCTAAGTACCATCGCAAGCTCGATGCTGCGTTCTACCATTTCATATCCTTCAAATTGGGTTTGCCTTCTTCCTACATCAAGAGATGCAAGCATTTGATAATTTGGAGAGGTAGAAGTATGAGTCATATAGGCTTCCAAAAATGTATTTTCAGCCTTCTTCCTAAAATCTTGATCCCAAATATGGACCATGGATCCTTGTCTGAAACTACTTAAAGTCTTGTGTGTGCTTTGGGTAGCATAAACACGAATCCGGACTTTATCAGGATCTGGTAGAGATGCTGTTTCACCTTTTTTTAGACTCTTAATATGTTTTTGATATTCAATGCGATATTCTTCAGACTGATATTTGGATTGTAGCTTTTTTGCACTGAACATCCCCGTGCGTTGTTTATATGTGTAGGTGAAGCCTGCAAATGCAAACCAAGCCTCATCCCATAAGAATATCATATCTGGCTTAATGGCTAATACAGCTTCCATAACTCGTTGCACGTTATATACCATTCCATCAAAAGTGCAATTGGTAAGTAACAGCATTTTAACTTTATCCAATCTACCGGCATTTTTAAGTACCTGAAGTTTATGTAAAATCTGCTCCAGTGGAACTGCTCCATAGATCGAGTATTTTTCTATAGGATAAGAATCAAGATATACGGGGTAAGCTCCTGATAATACTAAGCCATAATGATGTGACTTGTGGCAGTCTCTATCGATTAATACAAGATCGCCAGGCTCAACTAATGCTTGTAGCACAATTTTGTTAGCGGTTGACGTGCCATTTGTCACAAAAAATGTACGCTGAGAACCATAAGCTACGGCGGCCATTTCTTGTGCTTTCTTCAAAGGACCTGTGGGCTGTAGTAATGAATCCAATCCTCCAGTAGTAGATGATGATTCGGCCAGAAACATATTTCTTCCGTAGAAATCCCCAAAGTCTTTAATCCACTTAGATTTGAAAACTGAATTACCACGTGATATAGGCATGGCATGGAATATTCCTGTGGGCTTTTGGCTGTATTCTTTGAGAGCACTAAAAAAGGGCGTATGGTATCTTTCGTTAATTCCCCTGATAATCGCCAAATGTAGTTCTTGCAGGTCTTCCTTTCTGTAGTAAATTCTCCTAAATGTTTCCAGCGTACTATCTTTCAAATCACCTAGTGCGGTATCTGTAACATAGTAGGTATCAATTTCAGGTCGAAACTGCTTGATTAATTGACCAAGCTTCGGGCCAAGCTGTGCGTCTGATAATTCATTAACGTCAATATTTAAGACATTTTGAATATAAGGTGTAATCAGAGGACTGATGTTTTCAGAACGGTACGGAGGGGCATATCGAATTACTACGGATTGAATGTTTGGGTTAAAAAACAATGCGATGAGTGCATCTTGAAATGAATGCTGGACAACTACATTATAGGTGAATTTATCATTTGGATCATGAAGTTCTTTTAATCTTTCTTGAAGTGTGGCTTCATCCACCGAATTGAGATTTTCTAGAAAGAGGACCTCAAAATAGTTTTTTCGATTGTTTTGAGTAGCACTGCTAATAAACTCAGTTTCTAATTGTTCTCCATTTTCATCTTTTGGAAAATAGGGATTACCACTATAAACATCATTAATTAATTGTCGGGTGGTATTATTTATTTGATGAGCAAACACACTATGGTCGCCGTTATCAAAACATTTTTTTAATTTCTCTACAACTAATTTTCCTGGAATGGCAAAATAATGTTCTACCGTTTCCAATTCGTTTAGCAGTTGCTTTATTTTCTGCTTATGGTTTGATTTATTTTTGGAATCAGTTTCATCGTGTGATAGAGCTTCACTTTCATTTTTTAGCTCATTCCATCGATCAAGCCTAAGTTGGCCAATACTATAATAAGGAGCACTAACGGATTTTTGATGGTTTTTCATGGATTAGTTTTTAGAGTGTAAGGCTAATTTATTCCCTTCAGTATCAATGAATAAAGCGAAGTAACCTGCATCTTCACTTATCAGAGTTTTGCCCATTATAACCCTTCCACCAGCCTGCTCAATTCTGCCAAGAATAGGGGCTAAATCTTTTCCTGCATTTAGATAAATTAAGGGCCCTGCTTCACTTGGAACGCTACCTTCACCTACTACTATAGCTCCACCAATTCCATTGTCAGCTGGAAAAAAAGCCATTGCATAGCCGTTAGACTCGGTAGTTTCCATTTCTATACCGTAAATGAAGTTGTAAAAGTCAACCGCTCTCAGGAGATTAAGTGCAGGTATTTCAAACCAACTGACGTAGTGTCTTAATTTCGTGCTCTTTTTCCCTGTCGATAGGTTTCCCATAATATTAATTTTGTTTTAGTTAGAAATTTATTTTAATCCTTTATAGCCCATTATAGGCTCATTTTGATTGAACTCACTTTCTTTCTGACGTAATTCAGAAAGCTTCTCAAGTTTTTTAGGTTTGATAAGAGGGCCGAGTGCGTCTAAGTATGGTAGTTTCGCGCCATGTTGATATATTTCAAAGTTACCAATATGGTCTCTAAAGCTCTTCAATGGTTGCCCTAATCGTAATAGTCCTAATTCTCTACTACGCTTAACTCGTTCTATATCAAGCTCGATTGGAATTATTTCTTCTGTACTTCCTGCTTGATACAATACCCTTCCATCAGGTCCACAGACAATCGAGCATCCACTTCCTCCTGTATCTAATCCATTAACATCAAATAAGAAACATTGATTTACACTCGCCATGGCTCTTGCAATAGAAAGTTCAATATCCCGATCTATAGTACCTGTCAATGTGGGATGTAAAATCACCTCTGCTCCCATGACTGCAAGCGTCCGGATCGTTTCCGGAAACCACATGTCATAGCAAATTGATACTCCAAACCTTCCTACATCTGGCACATCAAATACACAAAATTCAGTTCCTGCTGTCACTCCCGTTTCATAGGGATAAAAGGGAAACATTTTACTATAGCGCTTAATGACCTCACCTTCTGGGTTAATCACCGAAGCTGTATTATAAATCTTGTCATCTTTTTTTTCGAAGATTGAACCAGGAATAAGCCAAATACCATATTGTTTGGCCAATTTCTGCATTTCGTGCTCAAAGTGTCCAGGAATCTCTTTTGCAGTATGTAAAAGAGGCCCATAACCACACAATTCGCTAAATACCACCATCTGAACCCATGGGTAAAGATTCATAGTAATGTCAAGTTTCAACTTCATCATTTCCACATTGGAATGAATGGCTGAAACTTTCATCTGAATTCCGGCAATTGCAAATGGTTTCATATTCTGTTTTGGATTACTTTCTGAATTTGATTTTCAATGATATCCAGTCCCTTATTCAAAACATCATCCTCAATAACCAGCGGCGATAAAATTCTAATGATATTTTTATAAGTTCCAGCACTTATGATAATAAGTCCATTTTCTGCGCATCCTTTTACAACGGCATTACACAATTCAGAATCCGGTTGGTTGGGGTCTCCATTTTTAACAAATTCAATGGCATTCATCGCCCCAAGCCCTCTGATATCTCCCACTTCTTTGAACCGTTCCTTGATTTTTTCAAATCGAGCCATAATCATATTACCAACTTCAATTGCCCGATCATTTAGGTTTATATCCTTCATATATTGGATTGTGGCTAAAGCAGCGACACAGGCTAAAGGACTTCCTATATAAGTACCTCCAATAGTACCACCAGCTGCGGAATCCATGATTTCAGCTTTCCCGACAACCGCTGCTATTGGTAATCCTGAACCCAAAGATTTAGCATAAGTACTTAGATCTGGTTGTACCTTGTATTGTTGCCAGCTAGCCCAATTCCCAGTTCGAGCAAATCCACTTTGGATTTCATCTGCGATAAGTAAAATCCCATGGTCATCACAAAATTTCCGAAGACCTTCAAAATATTTTATCGGTACAGCATTAAAGCCTCCTTCTCCTTGAACAGGCTCTATAATAACTGCAGCAATACTTTTAGGATCAAAAAGATTTTTAGCAGAGGCATGAAGATTTTTTAAACTAGACTCTACAAATTCATCAAGAGTTTCACCTTTAGCATATCGGTAAAAATTTGGAAATGGGATTCGATACACTTCTGGTGAAAATGGGCCACAATCAATTTTGTAGTCTATTTTACTGGTAAGAGTCATTGCCATCATTGTCCTGCCATGATAAGCATCGGTAAAACAAACAACTCCTTGTCTTTTGGTAGCTTGTCTTGCAATCTTTATAGCATTTTCTACTGCTTCTGCACCTGTGCTAATTAACATAGCTTTGGTTTTATCCCCGTGTGGGAGAATTTCACAAAGCTCTTCACATAACTTTATATAAGGCTCATATGTGACCACATTGAAACTGGTGTGTAAGTATTTATCAGCTTGATCCTTAATCGCCTGAACTACTGGTTCAGGACAATGTCCAGCATTGACCACGCCTATACCTCCAGCAAAATCAATCAATTCATTTCCATCTTCATCAATAATGATTGCACCTTTAGCCTGTTTAACAGTAGCTGTATTAAAAACACCAACTCCATTTGCTACGGCGTTTTTTCGTCTTTCAAACAAAGTTTGAGACTTAGTAATAGTTTTTAACATTGGATTTTTTCGGGGTTAAGAAATTTAAATACCAAAAGAAAAGATTGAATAATAATAAAACACATAATATTTACTTTCATAAAATCAGTTAAGTAACTGACCTCTAAAGTATTGTAAAAAGTATGTAAAGTTTAAATACAAATTTGTATTATTTAATACCACAATAGACGTTTAATTATTACTTCTCAATTTTGACATATTTTTCAATATAGGCATTTTAAATGGATTTAGAGCCATATTTCCATGGTTATTTTCCATTTTATTCTTAAGATTAGTAAATCCATTCTTATTTTTTTGTTACTAATCAAAAATAAAAATTGATGTTTACGATTGTTTTCCAATTTTTATAAGTTGAAAATAAAAACAGTAGATAAAATTAAGTTTTCTATTATATATAAATTGTATAAGTTATTTAAAGCCTAATTATATACAACAATTATAAAAATATATAGAATCTTATTTTGATAAAAACCACACTAACTACTAAAAACTATTGTGGTTAAATAGTCTTTATAAGACTAGATTTGCGTGAAATGAGTGTTTATATCCGAAAGGCCTAAATATTAAAGGAATATAAAAGCACTGAGCAATTGCAATAAAAACTCCTAATTGGTCTGTGATACCATGAGGTTCTCCTGAAAAGAGTAATAGGAATAATAAAGGTAGCATTGCGAAAAAGAATTTAAGAAGAGCCCTGTTTTTCTTCGTCCATGAAATTGATATACTTTCTTTTTCTGTTCGAAGCACTTGTACTATTAACAGCAATGCAACCGCTGCCAATGGTAATATGATAGCCGTAATTGAAACATGGACATTCAGAGTATCTCCATGAAACATTGAATCACCATTTTTGAGTATGTCAAAAATCAAGTTTCCAAATACATTTATCCACCAAATACTTAATAATGCTCCATACATGATTCGGTTTCTCATTCGGTAAAGTCCAATTATGACTGCTGCATATAAAGCCAATTGAGCAATGATAAAAATAAAAGATGGTGTTATCCCCGCACCTTTTATGGTAAATCCAAAGTACTGTGTACCCCATACATAGGATGATCCATCGAAAATAGATCTGACAAAAGGCAGCCATACAATCATAAAAGTGATAGAAATTAATACTGAAAGTACATTAGTCCAGATGTTAGGTTTTCTGTAAGCAATTAGATTTTTCATAGTTTCCGTGATTTTTTATATTCTAAGATCGTGAAAAACCACTCTTCGTTACAGTATTAAGCCCTTTTGGGATAAAATTCTTATATGTGGGGTGAATGAATTATTTTAACCGTAACAAAAGATCTGACGCGTAAGATTTAGAAACAGGTATAGGCTCTATTATATGTTTTAGAGTAATTAATCCTTGCTGCTTATTTCCATCATATTGGGCTAGGTGAACTAGATTAATCATAAATGAACGATGACATCTTATCAGTGCAGGATGCAATTTGAGATCATCAATTTTTTTAAGGCTACTTCTAATTAAAGCTTTGGAAAGGATGTCTTTATTAATGAAGTGAATTGCTACATAGTTGTCTTCTGATTCCAGATAAAGAATGTTTTCCAATGAGTATGAATTGATATCATTTTGATTATCAGATGGAATATTGATAATTGATTTTCCTTCCAATTGAAAATCTACTTTAGTTTCAGTAAGTTCTTGCATTTGCTTCATTCTGCTGTAAAAGAAAATTGCTGTGAGCGGAATGAAACTAAGGGCAGTGAAATTGAAGATAAATTCAAGCCAACTTGAAATCCGGAAGTCATGCCAATTGCCTAAGAGATTATAAAATAGAAAAAGCCCAGTTGCAGCATAAATATTAGACCAGACCAACCAAATCAGTATTTGCCAGCGATAAATCTCCCTTTTAAAAAATAATGGAAAAATCAGGAATTCATTTACAATTAAAAGTACTCCCAAATAGAAACCTATGCTTATCATGATCAAAGCAAAAACTGCTGTGATGGACTCTTTGGGATCATAATTATTTACTCCAAAAGGCTGGAAAAAAATCATGAAAATGCTAAAAAAAAGACTAATAGCTATTATGGCATAAAACTTTTCATGCTTACTCAATTGGAAAAACTTCTCTTTTAAAAAAGTTATCATGGATTTGTTGCTCGAATGAAAATATTAAATTCTCATTAAAATCCATTCCATTAACAAAAGGAAGAATTGTAGAGTATGGAATTAAACCTTAATTTTTTTGAACTATTGAAATAAAACCCAAGAGTCACCGTTTCCTGGAACAGTCACTTCAATTTCAACAGAATAGTCTCTTGCTAGTTTTAGTTCTGCCTCTTTTCCGTTCTTATGTATTATTTTGGTTTGGTTACTCAATCCGGTATAATACAATGGAACTCTTATCTTCTTTGTGATTTCATGATCGGTTGGGTTGTAGACTACCAGCATTCCTTTTTCTTCTCCAGAAGGGTTGACATTCAACCAATAATCCAAATCGTTTCCTGTGGCTCTTTTAAGGTGAATGATATCTCCTTCTAAAACTTCTCGGTGATCCTTGAACCAATCCACCATTTTTTTGACCATAATTTTGGTTTCTTCGGTATCAAAAAGTCTGGGCCCTCGGTAACAAGCTTGAACTCCAGCACCTAAATTACTGGACATCATCATTTCATAATGTGCCAAATGCTCATTCAAAGGCTCAATAGTAGCGGCTTCTCCTCCTCCATGGTATTCAGTCAAGGGTACAAACATCCATCCCATGGTGGAAGTCTTTTCCCAAGTTCCGTCAAAAATATTCTGACGGGCATGCACTAATTGCTCATTTCTAGGTAAGCTCCAATTTACCTCCCGATATCCCATGGCAATCTTGCTTCCTCCAGTCATGAAATAGTAATCAGGAATATTGAGGTAAATCCCTTTTGAGCGACTCCATTTATAAAAATCTGAAATGGTTTTGTATTGATTCCAACGGCTATCGGCTAATCCTCTATGTCCTGGATGGTTCTCAGAAATACAGATGTCACCCGGATAAGATCCATCATGTTCTAATAACGTGAACCCTGATTTTTCATAGAAATTATATAGCTTTTTGAAATAGGCCTCTCCCCATTCACTTCCAATACAAGGAGAGTTACCAAAAGTAGGCCTCTTCCCTTCAGGCATGACCACATCATTTTTTGAATCTATGCTCCGCGATGCCAAAAGAGAATACCCTCCGATTTCAACTCCTTTACTTTTTGCATAATCTGAATAACGCTTCATTTCAGCAATGTATTCCTCACTGTCATCTTCTATTTTAAACCCGCTTCCAAAGGTTAAGATCACCATTTCAAAACCGACCTCCGATGCCTGATCTATGGCATTTTTTACATTTTCCCAATCTGCAAATCTTGCATGCATCATTAAGGGATTTTCCGAAGTCCATGGGGCTAGAGTTTTATACATCTTACGCATGGCAAGACCTTTCCTTTCCCTATCATAACTATCATGTGGCAAAACGAATGTTCTAAATGAAGTGAATTCCTCGCTTGAAGCCAAAAATTGATTTGGGCCATATTCAGGACTAACTTTCAATAATACTGGGGATTGCCTTAAGTAATTTACTTGAGTTGAATACTCCGGATCTGGAAGCCATTTGACTACATGTGAATTTGCATCTCTAGCGGTCATGCTGGAAAAAGCAAAATCAGTTTCCACATGGATATTGGGTTCATGGAAAACAGTGTTTTCACGCATCTCTACAATTGATTCGTAATCTACAGCAGCAATGATTTCACTGGTGAAATCTCCAATTGATAAGGTTTCAGAACTTTGATTCTTTACTGTAATCCATTTTCCAAAAACAGGAATTCCATCATACAATTCATAATGAACCGAAACGGTAACATCACCAAAATCTGAGTTATTCAATTCGGTTGGCTGAATTTCTCCATAAAAAGCGAAATCCAAAACTTGCATTCTTACTAACTCACCGGTTTCTTCATCGTCTTGCTCCCCTCCTTTTGCATCGGTTTTTCCTACTCGTACTTTATCAGGGAAACTACTAAATGCTGGAAGTTT
>NZ_JAHEBC010000335.1 GCF_024642405.1 Algoriphagus sp.
TATTGTAATAATAACAACACTTATTGTTCTATATAGAGAAAGAAGGGTTGTCGATCCAAGAATCCTTGAAAACATCCAAATCCCAAGTTTTTTAACCGTCTCCATATTTTTAGGAACTACAGTATTATTGTCTTGGTCTTTAAGATACTGGATGAATTTTGCTGAAATGCTAGCGATGAACTTGATGCTTTTTCCAGCTATTTTAATTTCTGTTGTTCACTTTTTTAAGAAAAATACAGTTCCCGAATTTCGTTGGGGAATATCAACCAGTATGATTTTACCCATTTTTTTAATGAGTCAAACTTGGAACACTTTACCTGTAGATAGTACTCAGGTAAAGAGCTACGACTTTTTCAAAGTTGGTTACTCTACTGGTGATTATTTTTCGAGTTCATTTTACAATTCTTCATCTGGCAATTCTGGATGCGATGGTAATTATCAATATTTTGCATTTGAATCCGAATATTCTGTTGGAGGTTTGGGTATAGGAAGAGCCAAAATCAATGAGAATGGAATTCTAACTTATGGAGTCAATTTATCTTATGGTCAATTGAAAGAAAATAATTTAGATCCTACCATATTAACTGAAAATAAAAAAACACTTTTTTCTGTAAATCCTTATGTGAAAAAAGATTGGAAATGGGTTGGACTTGGGGGCGGACTTCACATGGGAAGTTTAGGCTGGAATGCTTTTACAGAAAAAGAAGTGAATGGATCGAACACTTCAACACTGATAGTAAATTCGCCGGTTTATATTCAATCTTACTTGCGAATTGGACCTGAAAAGTACTTTTTTATTGATGGAGGCGTTTCAAACAGCTTACCTAGTCCATTTCCGGGGATGAGATTTGAAGGAGCATTAGGATCAGGATTTGGACTACCCCAAGGAAACAAGTTTAGGGTTGGAACAAGCGACTTAGGTACATTTGTTCAAGGTCAAGCAATTATTAAGAGAAGATATTTATTAAACCTTACCTATCAATTTTCAAATCCAACAGAATTATCGTTCCCAGGATATAATAATCCTAGAAATAGTCAAATTTTATTAAACTTTGAATACCGATTCAATTTCAAAAAATGATGAATAAAATAGACTTAGACTTCTCATTGACACTAAAAAGTCGATTTGAAATAATTCTTATAAAAAAACCCTCCAAATTTCTTCGAAGGGTTCGTATTTCGTCATTCGTATTTCAAATTTATATCTTCGGCAGTTCCCAGCCATTATGATATTGAGCCTTTATTAATCGGTTTGCTTCTTTATCAGTAAATTGATTTTTTGTAGCATCCCAATAAACTTTCTTACCAGTCTTATAAGCAATATTCCCCATTTGGGCATTGATAGCTGCAATACTGCCCGTCTGAATAGCACAGTTTAATAAGCTTGGATCATTTGCTTTGACTGCTTCTACAAAATTAACGGCATGTAAATCCAATGCATTTCCTTCACCTCTGGTATGAGGTACTTCTTCCACTTTTGGAACTCTATTTCCGTCTACTGTTTCATTTTCAGGAATCACCTTCCATCCTCCTCGATTCACTACCAAAGTTGCATTATTTCCTATAAATGCAATTCCTTCTGTGGTTCCATAATTACCTCCATCGATTCCTGTTGCATGTTCCCAAAGCATATTGAATCCATCGTATTCGTATACTGTCTGTAGCGTATCAGGAGTCTCTGAGCCATCATCAGGATAAGCAAATTTACCACCGGAAGCCATCACTGATTTTGGAGCACTTACTCCCATCGCATAGAGCGCTATATCTATCTCATGTACTCCCCAATCTGTCATCAACCCTCCTGCATAATCCCAAAACCAACGAAAATTGAAATGGAATCGATTCGGGTTAAATGGACGATCAGGAGCAGGGCCTAGCCACATTTTATAATCAACACCTGCCGGAGGTGCCTGGTTAGGTAATACTGGAACAGGTTTCATCCATCCTTGATATGCCCAACATTTTACCAATCGGATTTGTCCTAGTTTGCCTGATTTTACATAATCAATTGCCTGAGCATATTGGGAACCTGAGCGTTGCCATTGTCCAACTTGCACTACTTTACCATATCGTTCTTGGGCTTTCACCATTAGCTGGCATTCCTCTATCGTATTTGCTATAGGCTTTTCTACATAAACATTTTTCCCAGCTGATACTGCATCACACATAACCAGACAATGCCAATGGTCTGGGGTTCCTACAATTACAATATCGATATCAGGATCTTCTAAAAGCTTCCTGTAATCTTTATACAATTTGGGTCTTGTACCTCTTTGTTTAAAAACATCTTCACTTCTTCTATCAAGCACACTTTGATCGACATCGGCAATCGCTACACAATTCACTTCTGGAAGTTTCAAATGTGCATTCATATTGGACCAACCCATTCCGTTGGCTCCAATAAGACCATAATTAAGTTGATCAGCAGGTTTAACTTTTCTAGTATATCGCCCAAAATCTGCAGCAGTCAAAATATTTGGCATACTTAATCCAGCTCCTACCAGAATGGAATTTTGAATAAATCGTCTTCTTGATGACATGGTTATAGGGTTTATTAAGGATAGATAAAAAAAGGAACAGAATAAGCTATTCTGTTCCTTTTGATTGATTAATTAGAGTTTACGAACCCAGATATTTCTAAATCTTACCGGATTGCCATGGTCTTGAAGTTTGATCGGCAATTCTTCTGGATGAGCTTTATAGTTAGGAATACCGATATATTCGGTTGGTCCTTTTAAAGTCACATGATTTTGCACCAAAACGCCATTCATTAAAACTGTCACAGTTGCAGGAGAGGTAACAATTCCATCTTTATTGAATCTTGGTGCTTTAAAAATAATATCATAGTAGTTCCATTGACCTGCTGGTCTCAATGCCATAGCCAATGGTGGATGTTGCTTGTAAATACTACCCGCCTGACCATTTGTGTAAGTCTTACTTTCATAGCTATCTAAAACTTGTACTTCATACAATCCCATAAGGAAGAAACCAGAATTACCTCTGCCTTGCCCCTCTCCTACAATTTCAGTTGGAGCTGACCATTCCACATGGTATTGAGCATCTCCAAAAGGTAGCTTGGATTGTATATCTCCTTTTCCCCTGGTTACAACTAACTCTCCGTTTTCAATGGTCCATTCAGCGGGACTTGAACCGTCTCTAGCACTGACAAAACCATTTAAACTTGTACCATCAAACAGAACGATAGCATCAGAAGGAGGTGCTGTATTATTCGCACCGGGAGTAACCTTAGGAGGAACAGGAGTATAAAATTCTGTTGCCTCGGGTTTCATTGGTGGTGGAGTTTTCTCTTGGGCACAAGCAAAAAAGCAAATACTAAAAGTAAATAAGGTTAGCGCCAGGGTCAGCGATGTCTTTTTCATATAATAGATTATTTTGGATAGATATTAATGTTGATAATTTACTCCAATTTGACATCAATCAAAAAACCATTGATGGATTTTTGCCTTTTTTCCACAAATTCTATTCGAAATTGAAATAAATTGGAAGCATGAAAAAATCTCTACTAGCTTTACTTCTTGGGACTTTTCTTTGCTTCAACAGTCAAGCACAAGAAAATTATTTCTTCCCGGGAGAAAAATTCGATCCTTCAATTCCATCACCCTCAGAATTCTTGGGTTACAAAATTGGCGAATGGCATACACGCTATGATTTGATCGTCAAATATTTCGAAAAACTCGATGAGTTGTCTGAAATGGCAGAATTAAAAACGATAGGGTATACTCACGAACTTCGGCCTAAAATAATCCTGACCATTGCTTCTGAAGCAAACATGGGAAATTTGGAAGAAATCAGGTTAAAACAACTTCAATTGGCGGATCCTAGCCAACCCAAGCCAGATGTGAGTTCAATGCCTTCCATCATCCATCAGGGATATGGTGTTCATGGAAATGAACCCTCTTCTGCTGAAGCGGCTATGCTGACTGCTTATTGGCTCTTGGCATCACAGTCTGATCTTGCTAAAGATTTAAGACAAAATGCGGTCGTTCATTTTGATCCAACTGTCAATCCTGATGGGAGAGATAGACATAGCCACTGGGCAAATACAAACAAAGGCTTTCCTCCTGTTGCGGATCCACTTGACAGAGAACATAATGAAGTATGGCCTGGAGGGAGAACGAACCATTATTGGTTTGACTTGAATAGAGATTGGCTTCCATTAGCTCAT
>NZ_JAHEBC010000336.1 GCF_024642405.1 Algoriphagus sp.
TAAAAGAATGTGGATAGAATTAAGAAAATGCCTGCAACGAGAATCGATTTTTGTTTTGGTTTTACTTTGGTCACGTCTTCCACCTTCATGAATAGTGCGGTCAATACAGGATTGATTACAAGAGCAACAAAAAGTGAAGAAGACAAAACGATGATCAAAGTAATCGGTAGAAACTTCATAAACTCCCCTACCAAATCGTCCCAAAATGCCAAAGGCAAAAATGCTGCAAGCGTAGTTGCTGTTGAAGTAATAATAGGCCAAGCCACTTCTCCCACACCTTCTTTGGCAGCTTGAATTGCTGATTTACCTTCTGACATCAAACGGTAAATATTTTCAACTACCACGATTCCATTATCAACCAACATCCCTAATGCTAAGATCAGAGAGAATAAAACCATCAGGTTCAGCGTGATTCCGAATGCATTCAGAATTAAAAATGAAATAAACATGGATAACGGAATCGCTATACCTACGAATAGTGCATTCCTAAACCCAAGGAAGAACATCAAAACCAAGACAACCAAAATAACTCCAAAAATTATGGAGTTTTCCAAGTCACTTACCTGAAGTCTGGTTTGCTTTGACTGATCATTTGTGATTGTGATTTCCAAATCCTGAGGAAATCTGTTTGCCTTGGTCGTCTCAATTATCTCTTTGATTTTATCGGCGGCAAAAAGTAGATTTTCTCCACTTCGCTTTACAACATTAATCGTTACAACAGGAAGATTTTTACTTCTCGCATAACTTGATCTCTCTTTATAAGTATCCTTTACTTCAGCGACATCTCTGAGATAGACAATCTTTTGATTATCTGTCTTTACAATAATGTTTTGCAGGTCCAATGGATCATTAAATTCCCCATCAATACGAAGCGTACGCTGATAATCTCCTGATCGAATATTACCGCCAGAAATGGTTACATTTTCTGTTTGAACCGCTTGTGCGATATCATTAAAGCTGACTCCCACTGATTCCATTTTATAAGGATCAGCATTGATCTGAATCTCCCGTTCTACTGTTCCGGCAAGATCTGCTTTAGATATTTCAGCAAGCTTTTCAATCTCGTCTTCAAGATATTCACCAAACTTTTTAAGCTCTGCTTCGGAATAATTCCCCGAAATATTCACGTTCATGATCGGGAAATCCGATGTGTTGATTTCCAAAACATTTGGATCCTGATCTAAATCTGTAGGAAGCTCACTTTTGGATTTATCCACTGCGTCCTTCACATCCTGGATTGCTTTTGAAATTTCAACTCCTGGGTTGAATTCAACCACAATCGAAGAGAAATCCTGTACCGAGGTGGAATTGATATCCTTTATATCATTTAAGGATTTCAGCTCTTTTTCAATTGGACGGGTGATCAGATTTTCGATATCAATAGGCGAGTTACCGGGATATGGAGTTCCAACATAAACCGTTGGAATTACAATTTCCGGGAAACTCTCTTTAGGCATACTTCTATATGCGCTAAGACCGAGAACTGAAATAATTAAGGTAAGAATGACTACCGAAGTTGAGTTGTCAACACTCAGACTGGACAGTCCAAACTCACGTGTTTTTTGTGATTTTTGATTTTCTGCCATAATTATTGCTCTGCTATTGTCACATTAAAATTATCTCCCACTTCCCTGAATCCTTTATCAACTAAAGTCTCTGTGCCATTTAGTCCTGTCAGAATTTCGGTTTCTTTGTCGAAAGTTTTTCCTCTCTCTACATATTTTTTAAGAGCCTTTCCTCCTTCAACAATAAATACATAGTCTCCTCTATTATCACTCAAAATCAAGTAACTTGGAACAATCACTGCATCAGTACTTTGATAATCCAAAATCTTTAGAACAGTTATCATATTTGGTTTAACCAAAGACATATTGGGTAGATAAACCTCCACTTTGAAAGTCCTGTTATTAGGATTAATAATTGCACCGACAGAAGAAACCCTGGTCTGTATTTCCTCATTGATGGAAGGGAAATTCACGTCCACCGAATCTCCTTTTGAAAGTACTCCGATATAGCTTTCAGAAATATCCGCTTCGATAAACAAATCACTTTCTCCTACAAACTGAAACATTCCCATTCCAGGCTGAACCAGTTCTCCCAATCTCACTTCCACTGATTCAATAGTCCCTGAAAAAGGGGCTCTAATGATTGCTTTATCCAAGTTGGTACGTGCAGAAGCTAAACTTCTCTCCAAACCTTCTTTTCTGTTCTTAGCTTCCAGGTATTGTACTTCTGTGCCGATTTGTTGCTTCCAAAGCCTTTCTTGCTTTTCAAAAAGCGTTTTGGCCAAATCAAGTGAGTTCTCTAACTCATCGATAGATCTTTCGATAGATTCTGCATCAATTCTCGCCAGAACCGTACCCTTAGTAACCCTCATACCTTCCAAAACTGGAACCTCAAGAATTCTTCCTGCTGTTTCGGCACTGATCACCACATTCTTTTTAGAAAGGACAGATCCGGTTACCTCAACATAATGATCAAACTCCCCTTTCCTTACTTTTGAAGTGGTAATTAATATTGACTTTTGATTCTGCTTCGCAAAGTCAGGATCTAACTTCATTAATTCCGCTTCTAATTCTGCGATTGAAGTTGTCAATTCATTCGATTGGCTTTTTAGATCTTCTAACTGGGCTCTCTTTTCTGCGATCTCATCTTTTGGTTCGCAGGAGAAAGCCAAGAAAACCAGGCCTATTAGAGTTAAAAATTTATGTGATACTTTCATCGTATTTAAATAAAGTCGGTTTTTAATTTTTTTATTCAAGCTTCTCAACTCTTTGGCTTATTGATCTAATCCTTGTTTCAAAATGCCTAGCGCTTTTTCCAAGTCAACTTTTGAAATCAGACCATCATAAAGAGCTCCTAAATAATTAATCTCAGATTCAATCAATGCTGCATCAGCCTCCACTACTTCCAGGTTTGACCCCACTCCCTCATTATATTTTATTTTGGCTATATCATATACTTCTTTAGCCAAGTCCATGCTTTCCCTTTGGACAGCCAAAACTTCAAGATCATTTGCAAGAATTTGTCTAGCCTGATAGATCTCCAAAGCGATGTTTTGGTCTAAAAAGAACTTCTGATTTTCCAATTGTTGAAGCTGGATTCTATTTCTCTGGATTCTTGCACTTTTAGAAAGACCATCGAAAATTGGAATATTCATAGAAACACCGATAAGTGAAGAACTGAACCAATTGTTTGAACTGAAAACAGTGTTAAATGAATCTCCCGCTCCGGATCTTGTATAATTCGCAACCAAATCTAAGGTTGGCATATACTGAGAAGTATTGTATCGGAGATCTAGCTGGGTCAATTCCATATTTGTATTTAATTGATCCATTTCCACTCTGCTTCCAGGATCCATTGATTGAAGAGCATCTAATTCTTCTTCAGGATTGAGTTCTGCAAGAGTTTCTGTAATGACGATATCGTAATTCTTTGGCAATCCAAGTTGGATTTTCAAAAGCTGTTTTGAAATATCATAAGCAGTCAAACTCCTCTTTAATTGTGAAAAGGTATTATTTCGCTGCACTTGAATTCGGGATACCTCAATCTTTTCTGTAAAACCTGCCTCATTTAAAGCTCTGGTTTCCTCCAGAAGAGAATCAATCCGGCTTAAGTTAGACTGAGAAAGTTTAATTCTTTCTGCATTTACCAAAACTCCGAAATAGGCTTTCTTGACATTTTCAACCACATCATTCTCCACCTTGACTTTATCAAACTCAGTCAAAGCTTTATATGTTTTGGCAGCTCTTAAGCCCACGAAGAATGATCCATCAAAAATCATTTGACTTAAATTTACTCCTAGATTACTAGAGTAGCTTACACCAAATCTTGCAGGAATAACATCCGAAGGATTACTGGGATCTCCAAAAGGAGGTTGATTCGGTAAAAACACAACCTGAACTAAAGGATTGTAATTAAATCCATAGGACCCGTTGATTTGGGGCAAACCAGCTGATGTTTCTTCTTTAATTGTAGTCTGAGCAACCATAATCTCCAATTTGGCATTCTTGGAATCAGGATTGTTTTCCAAGGCATACTCCAAGGTCTCTTTAAGATTAAGTTGGAGCACTTCCAATGGAGGTGTCTCCTGTGCAGAAACCTCTGCCTTGATAAGAATCAAGGATAAAATTGCCGCGAAATAAATTTTCATTTTTAACATGATATTATTCTAAAAAGGAT